>NZ_ABOX02000043.1 GCF_000172555.1 Pedosphaera parvula Ellin514 | reverse complement strand
ACGGTGGATAACGCCTGATAACGCTGGATAACGGTTAATTTTTTTTGGAGAAGTAACGGTTAGCTGATCCAACCAAGAACCAAACAAATAAGGAGTGTGTTATGAGTGAGCGTCGAAATGGAAAGATTGCGCGGTTGCCGAATGAGGTGAGGGAAAAGGTAAATCAAATGCTGGAGGATGGGGTGACGTATCCCAAGATTGTGGAGCATCTGGCGGGGCTGGGGCACAAGGATGTTTCGGAGATGGCGGCCATGGGAATTTCGAATGGCGATTTTCGAGTTTCGAATGGGATGCTCGGACGGTGGAACATGGAATGCCGAATGGCGAATTTCAAATGCCAAATGAAGAGTTAAGTCGGTATTGGTCGGTATCGGACGCCAAAGGTCGGTATTAGTCGGTGAAAAAAATTTTCAGTCGTTAACAAACTAAAAACCAAATGAAGGAACTGTTTTATGAACGAGCGTCGAAAAGGAAAAATTGCACGGTTGCCCAAGGAATTGCGCGAGGAAGTGAACCAGATGCTGGAGGATGGTGTTACTTATCCCAAAATCGTGGAGCATCTCAGCAGCCAGGGGCACAAAGACATTCAGGAGAAGAATATTTCACGGTGGTATCAGGGTGGATTTCAGGATTGGTTGAAGGACCAGAAGCAGATGGAGGTGATGAAGGTGGAGGCGGAGTTTGCACAATCAGTGATGGCGCAGAATCCGGAGTGTCCGGTGCAGGAGGCGGGGATCAAGATACTTGGTACGCAGTTGTTCGGGATGTTGTCGAAGTTTGATTTGGCCAGAGTGCGGGCGGAGATGGAAGAAGGTGATCCGAAGACGTACATGGAGTTGTTGAAGGCGTTTGTGTTGGTGAATCGGCGGTCGCTGGAGTTGGAGAAGTTTAAGGCGAAAGTGGAGAAGCAACGGGAAACGTTGGAGCAGGAGTTGAGTCGTGGGGAGGGAGGGATTCGGCCGGAGACGTTGAGGAGGATTGAGAAGGAACTCAGGCTGCTTTGAACCACGAAAAGCAAGATGGCCACGAAAAGGCACAAGAAGCACAAATCAGAATGGGTGAAGAGGAATGTCCAAGTTCAAATGACTAAGGTTCAATTTGGGGATGGGTGCGCTTCATGTCGTATTGTAAGCCATTCATGGTCATCGTGATGCGAGTTGGAATGGAAAATCTGAAAATGAGTTTAGATATTGAGGCAGAGGCTTTCGAAGAGGGTTAAGCTGACGTAGGTTGGGTAAGGGTTTTTTATATGGAGCCGAAGCTTGACCTTTTAGATTCGTCTGGCACATTAGCCGACTTGATTTCGACGGAAGATTTTATGGAACATATTCGTAATATTGCAATCATCGCGCACGTTGACCATGGCAAGACCACATTGGTTGACTGCTTGTTGAAGCAATCTGGGACGTTCCGCGCCAACCAGGCGACGGAAGAACGCATGATGGATTCGATGGATTTGGAACGGGAAAAGGGTATTACCATCCGCGCCAAGAACGCCGCCTTCAAATATAAGGATTACCACGTGAATATCGTGGACACTCCGGGACACGCTGACTTCGGCGGTGAAGTGGAGCGTATCATGAACATGATTGACGGGGTGTTGCTGGTGGTGGATGCCGCGGAAGGTCCGCAGGCGCAGACGCGCTTCGTGTTGCGCAAGGCGCTGGAAGCCGGTGCGAAGCCGATCGTGGTCATCAATAAGATTGACCGCGACAATGCAGCGCCGCACAAGGTTTTGGACCAGGTGTTTGAATTGTTCATGGCGTTGCACGCCACGGATGAGCAGTTGGATTTCCCGGTGATTTACGCCAGTGCGAAGCAAGGTTTCGCCAAGGTGGAGATGAACCACGAGAGCACGACGATGGAGCCGCTGTTTGATGCGGTGATCAAGCACATCCCGCCGCCACGCGCGCATGCGGGTGAAGAGTTCAAGATGTTGGTGGCCAACCTGGATTACTCGGATTATCTCGGACGTATCGCTTTCGGCAAGATTGTCAGCGGCAAGGTGAAATTGGCTGATCCGATCGTTTGTATTCATGGCGACGGGCGCAAGAGCAAGTCGAAGACCACGGCGATTTTCCATTTCGAAGGAATGAAGCGAATCGAGATCCAGGAAGCGCATGCCGGCGACATTATCGGCATCACTGGATTCGAAGACGTGTTTATTGGTGAAACGATTACGGATATTGAAGATCGTCAACCGCTGCCGTTCGTGCCGATTGATCCGCCGACGATTCAGATGCAGTTCGCGGTGAATGACGGGCCATTGGCTGGCCAGGAAGGCAAGCTGGTTACGGCACGTCACATCCGGGAACGTTTGATCAAGGAAACCCGTACGAACGTGGCGTTGCGCGTTGCTGATACGGACATGACGAGCATTTTTGAAGTGAGCGGTCGTGGCGAAATGCAGATTGCAATTCTCGTCGAGCAGATGCGCCGTGAAGGTTACGAAGTGCTGGTGTCGCGTCCTGAAGTGATTTATCGCCGGGACAAGGAAGGCAATTTGCAGGAGCCGATTGAAAAGTTGTTCCTGGAAGTTCCGAAAGACGCCATGGGTTCGATCATGGAAAATCTGGCGAATCGTCGTGGTGAAATCACGAACATGAATCATATTGGCGATACCGTCAGCATTGAGGCGTTTATCCCGACGCGTGGATTGATTGGATTCGAAACCGACCTGGTGAACCAGACTCGCGGCATGGGTGTGATGAGTCATTTGTTCCATGAATACGGTGCTGATCGCGGTGATATTGCCGCGCGCAAGAACGGTTCACTTGTGAGCATGGAAGATGGTGAAGCGACGACGTATGCGTTGAACATGGTGCAGGAACGTGGTCGTTTGATGGTGGAGCCGGGCGACAAGATTTATACGGGCATGATCGTGGGTGAAAATGCGCGTGAAAATGATATTCCTGTGAATCCGTGCAAGGCGAAGCGTTTGACGAACATGCGTTCGCAAGGTGACGGCAAGGGTATTGCACTCGATGCGCCGTTGAAGTTGAGCCTGGAACGCGCTTTGGAATACATCAGTTCTGATGAATATGTGGAAGCGACTCCGAAGAGCCTGCGTCTGCGCAAGAAGGAATTGGATGAGACCAAACGCAAGCGTACGAGCCAGAGCCGTGTTGTCAAAGTGATGGAAGAACCCGTCGCTTAAGCCTGACGAGTTTTATTTTCAGACTGCCGCGTATTCGAAGGAGTGCGCGGCAGTTTTGCTGTGGCGCATTCACATTCGACGGCGATTTTTATAAGTTGAAAATTGTGTGGTGCTGATAATTTGATCGCGTCAGCCCAGGGGAGCAAGACGGATGGAGGTTGCCAGAGCTTGGCCGAGCTATTATGGTGACTAAATGCAAGAGGATGCTGAGCAAAAGTCCCATCCAGTCAGCGAGTCAGCGTATCGCCTCCTGGTTGAGGAGATAAAAGATTATGCCATTTTCCTGCTGGATACCAAGGGAATCATCAGTTCCTGGAATCAGGGTGCCATGCGCATCAAGGGATATCAGCCTGCCGAAATCATTGGTAAACATTTCTCAATATTTTTCCCCCCGGAAGACGTGGCGGATGACAAACCGTCCAAGGAGTTGAAAGCCGCCATCCAGGAAGGCCGTTATGAGGCTGAGGGGTGGCGTTTGCGCAAAGACGGCTCAAGATTCTGGGCGAGCGTAGTGATTACTGCATTGAGGGACAAGGATGGCCAGTTGGCCGGATTTGCCAAGGTTACCCGTGATCTTACCGCGAAAAAAATGGAAGAGGAAGCCCTCCGAAGTAAGACACGTGAACTGGAATCGTTCGCTCATACGGTTTCTCACGATTTGCGAGCACCTTTGCGTTCAATCGGCCGGTTCAGCGACCTGCTGGCGGCAGAATGTGGATCGAAACTGAACGAGGAGGAAAAGCATTTCCTTGGCCGCATCCGCCAGTCTGTCGAATCCATGGAAGTATTGCTCAAGGGCATCCTGGAATATAGCCGGGTCGGTTTTTCCGCCGCTGAGTTGAGGAGCCTGTCGTTGGAGGACTGTCTTAAGGATGTATGTGCGATGAACGAAAGCGAGATTCAGAATTCCTCGGCTGGAGTCGAAATTGTCACGCCCATGCCGCATGTTCTGGCCAATAGAACACTGTTAGTACAGATTTTTTCCAACCTGATTGGCAATGCGCTCAAGTACGTGTCGGAAGGGAGAAAACCAGAGATAAAGGTTTGGGCCAAATTACACGGTCAACAGGTCACGATTTTTGTAAAGGACAATGGCACCGGGATTCAGGAGCAGGATTTTGCCCGTATTTTTAATTTATTCGAACGCCTTGCAACCGGTCCTTCGAACATCGCCGGAACAGGAGTTGGATTGGCAATCGTGAAGAAGGCGGCGGAGAGGATGGGAGGCACGATTGAAGTGGCATGCTCAACGATTAACGAAGGCAGCATATTTCGAGTTTCACTGCCAGCCGCCGACTCTGGGCCCAGAATGTTCGTGGGCACGACCAGCAGTCAGCTTGAGAATCAACAGTGATTTGCGATCGAGGCGACCAGGTTGGGTGGAACAGTCCCGCAGAGTGCAGACTTTCCTTGAGATGGAAATCGAGTGATTACGTGCATTCAATGATTATTTGAAGCACTTTCCTTTTTCGTGGCATCTGATTGTTTCACGCAACGAAAGCCAAGGTGGTTGCTCGCGGTGGTGACTTCGCCCTTGCCCCGTGTGCCGACCATGTAGCGGGTGCAGTACTGATCGGTGCAAAGGAATGAGCCGCCCTTGTGCACGCGCTTTTTCTCCGTGGGCTCGGCAGGGTCGAATGGAGTGTCCGGTCCCTGTGGATTGCGCGCGACAGTGCCGGTGGCCGCAAGTTGCGTGTAATAGTCTGCCCGATACCAGTCGCTGCACCATTGCCAGACGTTGCCTGCCATGTCGTAAAGGCCGTAATCGTTGGGTGGAAACTGTGCGACCGGGGCGATGCCAGCGAAGCCATCTGCACCAGTGTCTTTGGTTGGGAACGTGCCCTCGTAAATGTTAGCCATCCACTTGCCGCCGGGTTTCAAGTCATTGCCCCAGGCGTACGTTTTTCCAGCGGAACCGCCTCGTGCGGCGAATTCGAATTCGGCTTCGGTTGGCAGGCGTTTGCCGGCCCACTTCGCGTAAGCCACTGCATCGGGGTACGCGATCTGCACCACGGGGTATTTCTCCCTGCCTTTGAGGTCGGTGTCGGGTCCTTCCGGATGACGCCAGTTCGCGCCTTTCTGGTAGCGCCACCATTGGAACATGCTGTTGAGCGGCACCGGACCCGGCGTTGGGGTGAAGACTGTGGACCCGGCAACGAGGTTTTCGGGCGGTGCGGTGGGGAACTCTTCCTTCGTTGGCGCGCGCTCGGCAATGGTAATGTAGCCGGTGGCTTTGACGAACTTCTCCCACTGCTCGTTGGTCACGTCGGTTTTGTCCATCCAGAAGCCATCCACATAAACGCGATGAATGGGGCGTGCGTCGCTCATTGGCTCGTGTCCACCGCAGATGGTGTCGGTGGTCGGGTCTTCGCTGCCCATGGAAAACTCGCCGCCGGGAATCCAAACCATTCCTTCGGGGGCAGGGCCGGCAGGCTTTGCAGTGTTGGTAACGGTCGGGGCAAAAGCAGAGGTTTGTTTTGGGTTGGGTGCTGTGGTGTCGACGGCCTGGGAAGGCTGGATTGAAACCGCTGCGAGCGAGGTTACAAGGACGAAGGAGAGATAATTCATAGCTTCATTGATAATGCAGGCGTCTCGCCTCCTTGAGAGCAGCGAGCCTTGATGTTCGTGATCCGTGAGTATAGTTGTGTCGCCGGACGGTTCAATCAGGTAATGACCCCAAAAAAATCCCTCCTGCCATTCTGAGATTTCTTTTAGCATGCAGAAAATTTGTAAGTCATAAATATGGCTGTGGCGCAAAAGGAACTGGTTGCGAAGGAGATTGAGTGTTGGTAATTTACGAGCGCGTGTTACCAGTAATACTTTTGGCTGAAGACAATGAAGACGATGTGTTTTTCTTCAATCGTTCACTCAATCGCATTGGCGTCACGAATCCAGTGCAGGTGGTTTATAACGGTGAGGATGCGCTGGCTTACCTGAAGGGGACTGGGATTTACGCGGATCGGACAAAATATCCGCTGCCATCCTTATGCGTGTTCGACATCAAGATGCCGCGATTGACCGGCCTGGAAGTATTGCAACGGCTCAGGGAGGACCCGGCTTTTAATGATTTGGCGGTAATCGTTTGGTCGACCTCAACGTATTCAAAGGAACAGGAACTGGCGAATCAATTGGGAGCGAAAGCTTATCTCGTAAAGCCGACTGTGCCGGGAGAGTTGGATGCGACATTCCAGAGCATCATCCAGCAGTGGCTGCCGGAGTAGGTTGAGCAATTGTTGCCAGATATGACCGACCTGGCGGCTGACTTTAAAATCAGTTTGCAGAAAGCTCAGGCTGCTGCATTTCCTGCTGCTTCATGGCGAACTGGTAAAATTCCAGCGCTTTCATATACCAGTGCATGGCATCGTCTGCTTTGTCTTCCCACTGGCCTTTGAAGGAAAAATCTATTTGAGGCACAGTTCCGCGAATAGTTATTTCCACTTTGAAGCGTGGTGTTCCAAGATGCGAAACAAAGATTTGCCTCCGTGGAGTTATTTCCAACTGCCAGCCAGCATTGATTTGAACCATACGTGGTCCTATTGATGGCATGATTTAAAAAGTAGTAAATGCATAATCGATGAAAGAGGCACGGGGTAATCACCCCATATGCAGTTGAGCCCGGTTCCGGGTTGCGAAACGGATATGCGAAATGCCAAAATTAATTTTCGTTGTCGAATTGGAAACTGTGGGAGTGATCAGTGGTGACAAGGAAAACTATCTCAAAGGCAAGGGGATTTCATGGAGTAAAAACCCGAATAAAAAAACCAGTCTCGTTGCAGAGACTGGTTTGGTTATTGTAATTGGCCAATGAGCCGCTCAGTTTGCAGGAAATAACCCATAGAACGTCACCCGATTTTTTCTTTCACGTTCGTCAGTGATGACACTTTCAATAATCATCCCGGCTTCTGCCCCCTCCTGCATGAAGTAAGCCTGCCGTCCATTGCCAAATTTTTCCTTCGAAAGGATCACAAACCTGGCAGCGTCAGGACCTTTGTGCGGGACGTCCACCACTTCAGAGCAGGTTGATTGGATGGTGGCGTCATTATAACGAATGGTTACCGCCTCGCCTTTAATTGGCTTTTTCATAACTTTCATTGTCTCAGGCCTGCTATGACAAAGCAAACTATTGATTGGGGAAGGGGAAGTGAATGTTGAGGACTGATTGGGATTATTTCAGATTCTTGAGACGATCACAATTTTCGGTAGCCGGGATGGACGCCGGGGGTGAGGTGGTGGTGGGCGGCGAGTTTTGATAGGAGGGCGGCGAGGGTTTCGCGTTCGGAGGCGTTTAGGGCGGCGCAGAAGGCGTCCTGGTGTTCGCGGGCGATGCGACCAATGTTTTGCAGGGTTTCTTTTCCGCGCGCCGTAAGGTGGAGCATGTGAGTTCGCCGATCTTCGGCGCTGGCTTTTCTTTCGATGAGGCCGGCTTTTTCCAGTTCATCCAGCACCAAGACAAGGCGGCTGGGGAACATTCCCATCAGTTTTGCAAGTTCCCGCTGGCTCAGTCCGTTTTCGGCATTGATGGCGCGCAGGATGCCAGCGTGAGCGGGATCAAGCTTCAGCGTTTCGAGGCGCTCGGCGAATTGAAATGCCGCATGCGCGCCGACCTGAGTGAGGAGGAAGGCAACACCACTTTTTTGATTTTCTGATGAACGAGCGCTTGACATGGTAACAATAATGAATGATTAATGTGATTAACTATTAATAGTATAAACGTATTTGATAAATCGTTCAACTCCGAAGGCAGCGTTGCCTCCGGAATGGATCAGTACACCATACAGCATTCACCTATTCTTATGAATAAATCCGCTGAGATTGTTTCACGTCAGGCCGGGCATCCCAGTCCGCCGCTGGGCATAGTGGCCATTGTCTTCGCCGTCCTGTTTAACGCCGGGCTTTATCAGGTCATTACTTTTAGTGGCAAGGCGCATTTTCCCGGGCCGTGGGAATCGGCTGATACCATCACAGGTTACTTTCAAGCGCATGCCTCGGAGGTCCTGGTCTGCGCCTTCCTGCAATTCGGAGCGGCGATAGCCCTTGGCATCTATACTGCAACGGTGGTGAGCCGATTACAATATCTGGGTGTGAGGGCAGCGGGCGCTTCCATCGCGCTCTTTGGGGGATTGATGACGGTCTTCAGCATGGCGACGGCATCGCTGGTTCTTTGGGTAATGGCGTATCCGGGCATTGCGCACGACGTGGCGGTGCTGCGGGCTTTGTACTATTTTTCATTTGCCCTGGGTGGGCCGGGTTTCTCGGTGCCATTGGGTCTGCTCATAGCGGGTGTGTGTGTTCCGGCAGCCTTTATGAGGTTGTTGCCAAAATGGCTGGTGATATTTGGTCTCGCGCTGGCGGTAATCGGCGAGTTGAGCTGGCTTGATCTGATCACACCGAAAGCGCTCCTGCTGATTCCCTTGACCCGGTTTCCGGGATTCATTTGGCTGATTGCAGCCGGATTCTTATTGCCGAAAGCCATCAAACACGCCACCACACCGGTCCGGTCATGAGTCCCACGCGCGAACGTAATGTGATTCGGATGCTGCACCTGGTATTGAGCATACCGATCGTTGGATTCATTTATGGACCCGCCGCGACTATTCCGCGTGCCGCGTGGTTTACCCGTTTTATTGCGGTGCCGGTGGTTGTAATCAGCGGTATTTGGTTATGGCAGAAGCCGAGGGTGAAGCGGTGGATTCGGGGGCTGCGGGCGGGCTCAGGTGCTGATAGGACCAATTGATTAAGAGTCAACTGCTTTGCCAATTGATAAATTAAGGAGCGCCTACATTTTTTGGTCCTTCGGTTCGAGTTGTTGAAGGAGGCAGGCGATTTGGGGCCGAAGGAGAAAATGATTTGGAGTTGTCCTGGGGTAGCACCTAAACTACAGGTGCTACCCCAGGCTGCTACGCTCGCACGCTTTCAGTGTGCCGGAAGTTGAGATTCGATGCGGGAATTTGAGTGCCAGGTGGGAATGGTGGTGTCAGCTGAGATTGTTATCTCTTGTGGCTTTGCGTGTGT
This sequence comes from Pedosphaera parvula Ellin514, assembly GCF_000172555.1. Classification (NCBI taxonomy): domain Bacteria; kingdom Pseudomonadati; phylum Verrucomicrobiota; class Pedosphaerae; order Pedosphaerales; family Pedosphaeraceae; genus Pedosphaera; species Pedosphaera parvula. Next base: position 54,196 of record NZ_ABOX02000043.1, on the reverse strand, counting down.
AACAGGTCCTGGATGGCGGGCCAGCTGCCCAGTAATACCAGCGCCACGGCTGCCGCGATGAAGACCAGCATCCATGCGAGGATGGCGCGGTAATAGTTTTTGCGGGATTCGTTTTCGCCGGTGAAGGCCCAGACAAAAATCATGATCCAGCCGATCACCGGTATGGCGGTGATGAGCATCATGAACATCCAGGAGCCAACGGAGACGTAATTACTGTCGCTACCCTTTTTCATATTTTTGTGTAGTTGTAGCGACTGGGTGGGAATTATTCAATTGTGGGGAAGGAGATACTTGCGCTGCTTCATCTTTGCCGGTTTGCCAAAAAATCCATAGGGCGCATCTTGACACCGTTCTTAGAAAGAAAACCACTGTTCGGAAAGTGAGGCATTTTGATCAACTTTTCTAAGATTAAGAACAGTGATGAGATGCACCCAAATCTATACTTTTTGCCAGTTTGTCATTGTCTGCGAACGCCATTTTATGATTGGCTCACGCAACATCTACGCGAAGCCATGGTTTTACTTTTACTGGTGTTCCTGGTCAGTCAATGATTCAAGGACAAATGGAAAACCAAGATCGCATGGTGCCTCCCAAAACTACTAACAAAACCATAACAAAGAAGAAGAAAACAACCGCATGAAAAAAACCATCAGACCATCAACCCTGCAACGGACGGCGCTGGCCGCCGCCTCGTTGTTGCTGACCATGGGAGCCGGGAGCGCGTGGGCGCGGCCACTCGGCGTGGACGTTTCCAACAACAACGGTTCAATCAACTGGACGACCATCAAAAACGGCGGCATCTCGTTCGCCTGGGCCAAGGCCAATGAGGGGACAACCTTCACGGACGGATTTTACAGCAGCAACATCAGCAACGGCAAGGCCGCCGGGGTTGTCATGGGTGCTTATGATTTTGCCCGCCCCGCTGCGAACTCGCCCACGGCGGAGGCCAATTACTTCTGGAACATCGTGAAAAACACGGTTGCGGCCGATGGCAAGACCCTCATGCCGGCGCTCGATTTTGAGGATTTTTCCGGCCATGCCGGCGCCAGCAGCTTCTCCGACTGGGCCAACCAGTGGTGTAATTCCATCAAGAGCAAAGCTGCCGCAAATGGAGTTTCGATCACACCTGTAATCTATACGACCACCGGTGAAGCCTGTAGCTTTGACGGCAGCGTGGCGCAGTGGGGCGCCTGGATTGCCCAACCCGACAATGGGAATCCGCAGACCGGCAACGCCTGGGAGGATGGCGGCTGCCAACCTTGGGGATCGGGCGCCTGGGATGTGTGGCAATACCACTGGCCCAGCAGTGCGGGCAACACCCTTGCCTTCATGGATCGCGACGTCTTCAATGGCAGTTCGATCACGCCGCTGATCGCGACGTCCACCAGCGAGGGATTCGACGTTACGCTCAAACCGTCTTCGATCGTCTATCCCGGCGGACAGGAGGAGGTTTTTGCCGCCAACAGCACTGATGGCAACACGTGGCATGCCTGGAACTCCGGCCCGGGAACAGGTTGGACTGCGGGTTATTTTGATGCCTGGAGCATGGAAAGCGCTGTGGTGCCGGTTTTTCACAGTGGCTTCATGGAGATTTTTGCGGTTGGCTCGGGCGGGTATGTGAACCACAATTACAATAGCGGAGCGGGAACCTCGTGGAATGGCTGGAGCAGCATACTGGCGGGTTCGTTCACCGGCAATCCGGGAGCCGTCGCGCGGCCAAGTGGATACATGAAGGTTGAAGTCCATGGCAGTGATGGAACCATAACGGATATTTATCAAAACGGTGCCGGCCAGCCTTGGGGGTATCAAAGCCTGGGTGGCGGTATTGCCAGCGACCCTACGATAATAATCAATACCAACGGCTATGTGCAGGTATTTGCCACGGACACCAGCGGATATCTGGTGAACCGGTGGGATACCGGTCAAGGCACGTCATGGAACAGCGGTGGTTGGACCCGGATCGGCAGCGGAAGCTGCTCGGGGAGACCGTGCGCCGTTGTGAGGCCTGATGGTGGCGTGGAAGTGTTTGTGCGCAATACAAACAAATCCATAAACCACTATTACCACGGGAGTTTTGCGGCTAGTTGGGGTTCAGACAATCTGGGCACGGCAGGCTCCGGATTTGCCTCAAATGCCGCTGGGATGGCATCTGCGAACGGTGCCGTGGAAATCTTTGTGACCGACTCCAATAACAATCTGTATCACAAGTGGAACACCGGCACGGGAACGGCTTGGGGCAACTGGAATTTGTTGGTACAAGGTGCCACCAGCGATCTGCGTCACTGACACAGCGGCATCGGAACTCTTTATCGCGGGGCCCACAGTATGCAGATTTGGCACATGTCGCGTTCTGGTACCACTTGGGGCAGCGCTGTGTCATTGGGCGGCCCCCAATAAGCCCAACTTGAACTGCAACTGCGGCGGTTTTTGTTAAATACCCGCGCAAGCTTTCGGGAATCCCGGGGCTTGCGCGGCAGCTTTGGCGGAACCTTCAGGAGGATCAACACCGGCCAAAACACAATGCGACGCGCGCACGGAGTGACACGGCCTTGGCTGGTAGCTGGTGCGCGGTTCATTATCGCAGGTCGCGTGCGCGGATGGGCTCGATGGATATTGGCTAGGTCACCGACGAGGATTGAGTTCGGGGTCTTTCCAGACGGGCACCAGCCTCACTCCACCCGTTATTGGATTGCTGGCGCGTTGTTCATTATCGCAAGTCGCCTTTGACTTGTGAAATGAGCTGGGGGGATTAAAATTTCCGACGATGAAAAAGACGATGATTCGGTATGTGGCGTTGTTGCGGGGGATTAATGTGGGTGGTCACAAGCCGGTGAAGATGGAGGGGTTGAAGAAATCGTTTGAGGCGGTGGGGTTCGAGAAGGTGAAAACGGTGCTGGCGAGCGGGAATGTTTTGTTTGAATCGGTGGAGAGTGATGAGGGTGTGCTGGTCAGCAAGATTGGAGCGCATTTGAAAAAGGATTTGGGGCATGAGGTGGGCGTGTTGGTGCGGTCGATGGAGGAGATCCAAAGTTTGGTGGAACGGAATCCGTTTAAGAAAATCCAGGTGACACCAGAGACGCGGTTGTACGTGACGTTTTTGTCGCAGAAGGTAAAGAGCAAGCTGAAGATTCCGTATGAAACGCCGGAGAAGGATTTTCGGATTTTGAGTGCATCGGAGCGGGAGGTGTGCAGTGTGCTGGTGCTTTCGCCGGAACGGCAGACGACGGAATTGATGAATATCGTGGAGAAGGAGTTTGGGAAGCAGGTGACGACGCGGAATTGGAATACCGTGCTCCGGATTTCAAAAGGTTAGCGGAGCGGTGTAATTTTTCATCAGAGTTTTCAGTAAACCGGCCGGTCGTCAGTGGTCAGGGGTTCGTTGTTGAAGGTGTTTTTTTCAATTTTATGAGGATAAAGGCGGTTTGGTATGTGAAATAAAGCATGGGATTGAAGGGGCTTGGGGGATGGGGTGAGGAATGGAGAGTTTTTCCGGCTTTCCCAAGTGGCTATGTATGATGCATGTTACAGCAGGATGAAGCACCTTTTCTGTTTGGTGGTTTTTTTATTCGTGGGGAAGCTGTTGGCCGCGGAGTCGCCCAGCACCAATTCTCTTTCCAACACTAATATTCCCGTTGCCGCAACAAATGAGGTGAACAGCACCAATGCACCTCCCGGCACGAATCAGCCTATGGCGGTGACGAATGCAGTGAAAAGCACCAACCCTCCTGTGCGGGAGGCAAAGCCACAACCGGAGTTGGCAAAGCTATTCCGGGTAAAGCCAGGTTTCCGGGTGGAGATGGTGGCTGATGAGACGATGGTGGCATCTCCGATCGCGATGGCGTTAGATGAATCCGGGCGATTGTTTGTGGTGGAATCGAGCGAGGATCCGAGGTTGGGCGGCAACCAGAAGGGGTTGGTGCGGGTGCTGGAGGATTCGGATGGGGACGGAGTGTTCAAGACGAGCCGAGTTTTTGCGGATGACCTGGATCGCCCGGCATCGATTATTTGTTATTCCGGCGGAGTATTCGTCGGCACGGCGGGCCAGATTATTTTTTTGAAGGATACCAAGGGAGAAGGAGTGGCCGATGCGCGGCGGGTGGTTTACAAGGGGTTTAACGCCGGCACGAACCGCTTGAGCAATGCGGTGCTGTTCAATGGCTTTGGGTGGGGTTTGGACAATCGGATTCATTGCACCACTGAAGGACAGGGAGGCGACATCGTTTCCGGAACACCGCCAAACACGCAGTCGATTGTGTTGAAGGAGGGAAATTTTTCCTTTGACCCCAGAACGTCGCAATTATTCGTGGAGAATGGTTCATCCCAATTGGGCATTTGCTTTGACAACCGTGGGCGGCGGTTTGTTTCCTACGCCACGGCACCGATGTTGCTGCTGATGTATGAGGAGAAGTTTGCGTTAAGAAATCCCTACTACGAAATGCCGGGACCGATCCTGGATGTGGCTGGCGGTGGGACGGCGGATTGGCTCTATGCGATCCAAAGTGCAAGAGCAGCGAGTGTGCCGACCAGGCCGGGGTTCAGGCGCAGTTTGCCTGCGAGGACGTTGCGAGGTGGAACTGAGCGCGGGATCGCACACTTTACGAGTGCGGGAGGGACGACGATTTATCGAGGCAATCTTTATGGCGACCCATACGTGGGCGATGCATTTATGGCGGATGCAGCAGGGGCTGTCGTGCATCATGAAAAGTTGGTGGAGGAAGGAGTGGAGATGGTGGCCGGGCGGCTGGCGGATGAGGCAGGGACTGAATTTCTGTCAGGCAAGCCGGGTTTGTTCCGGCCAAGGCAAGTGATAGCTGGTCCTGATGGGGCCATTTACATTGCAGACATGGGAGCAGAATTTTCCGGTGCGTCGGACAAGGCTGGCGCGACGCCTGGCCTCGCGACCGTGAAAGGGCATGGGCATATCTACCGAATTGTGCCGGTGAGTTTCAAACAACCCAAATCAGCGGACCTCGCCAAGGCCGGTGGCACGAATCTGGTGGCAGCGTTGATGTCACCGAACGGGTGGTATCGTGACACCGCTGCGCGACTGCTTTATGAACGACAGGATAAGAAGGCGATTGCCCCACTGGCGCAGACAATATATTCCCCGGTGGTTCCGCCGCTGGGCAGGATGTCTGCGCTGCATGTGCTCGACGGCATGAATTTATTGGTGGAAATGCATGTGCTGAAGAGCCTGGAGGATGCGGATGACCGGGTGCGGGAACATGCCGTAATGCTGGCGTATAAATTTGTGCCGCCAGACGGCTCGGCTTCACCGGTCATGTGGACGCAGTTGACCAAGCTGGGGAATGATCCTTCGCCATTGGTGCGTTATCAGCTTGCCTTCGCCCTGGGTCCGATCCGGAATAATGGCCGGAATCAACTACTGGTGAATCTGCTCAAGGCGGATTTAGGCAGCAAATGGATGCAGGCAGCGGTGATGACTTCGCTGACGCAGGATGCGGTGGAGGTGTTTGGGCTGGTGATAAATGATCCGGCATTTCGGAATAACCCTGGCGGACGAGACTTTTTGCGACTGATGTTCAGGATGTTGGCGGCCAGGAACGAAGCGGCGGAAGTGAGGCAGGTCATCGAGTTGCTGCGCAATCTGCCTGAACCGGAAAACTTTGCCTTGCTGAGGGAGTTTGGCGATGAATTGCGGTGTTCCAGAAACTCGCTGTTGGCAGCAGATGCAAACGTGGGAGCATTACTTGCACGTGCCAGAGTGGTGGCTTTGGATGCTACCATGGCAGAAAATCGGCGAGTGCAAGCCATCTTGTTTTTGCAGGAGGGAACCGCGGCGCAGTCAGAAGCAGCGTTGATAGATCGATTGGACTTGCTGGAAGTGGCGCAGGTGCAATCGGCAGCCTTGATTACGCTGGCGCGTTTTTCGAGTTTGCGGATTGGGCAGACAATTGTGCAGCGGTGGCCGTTGTTCAGGCCTTACGCGCATAAGGATGCGATTGTGGCCTTATTGAGCCGGCCGGAGTGGACGCAGCTTTTGCTTTCGGCGATTGAAAATCGCAGCATTGCAGCCTCTGAACTCTCCTCAACGGAAGCGCTGTTTCTGCTCGGGCATCCTGACCAGAACATACGTGGCCGGGCAGAGAGATTATTCGTACTGCCAGATCGTGCTCAACGCCAGCAAGTGGCAGCTGAAATCCTGCCCGTGGCGCAGTTGGTTGGCAATGCCCTGCAAGGTCAGGTCATCTTTTTGGATCGCTGTGCCACGTGCCACAGGCTGGGCCGTGATGGAAACCAGGGAGGGATGGACCTGGCCGAAGCTGCAAGTTGGCCAAAGGAGAGGCTGGTGACAAAGATCGTGAATCCAAACCTGGATGTAAACAAGCAGGGAATGCTTCAATTCGTGCCTTTGTTGGATGGGGAAATGTTGACAGGTTTCACCATGCATCAAGATGCCCGGAGCATCACGCTTTGCCAGGAGAATGGAGTCAACCGGCTGCTGCCGAGGTTTAATATTCAGGCCATACAGGAGCTGGGAGTCTCGGCCATGCCTGATGGATTGGAAGGGGGTTTGAATCGTCAACAAATCGCGGACTTGATACAGTACTTGGTGGTGGCTCCGCGATGATATTGTATTGATTAGGCTGCGGAGTAAATTGGCATCAAGGCTGGAAGGATTGTTTTCAAAGCCATTCCTTGATTTTTTCCTGATACTTATTGTAAAGGAATCCGAGCACCAACAGAACAATGCCGAGAGCCAGGAAGCTTAGGATGCGGTAGATGGGTTCCAGTCTCCAAACATCGAAGAAGGAGACGCGTCCCAGCGCACAGGCGAGAACGCTCAGGCCAAGCCAACGATAAACTCGTTCGCGCACAGCCATCCCGGCGATGAACAGGACCAGGGCATAACCTGACCACGCGGCGGTGAGGTAGAAGCCATCCGCCGAAAGCAGAACCCAGCGTGAGAAGTAGAGCCAAAGACTCAGAGCGCCAAGGATCATGGCCCCGGCATGCAATTCAGAGGATACAGGATAGTTTTTCTCGAATGCCTTGGCGATGCGTTGTTGGATGGGGACGAGCAGCAGGGCGAGCAGAGTGGGAAGATAGATGGACGATCCCTCCAGCGGGATGAGGAATCGGATTATTCCGGTGAGAGTAAACACACTGCTGTAAATCAGCAGTTCGCGGTTGCGACGCCAGCCAGCCAACGAGAACAGCAGGAATCCGATGAGCATCAGGAACCAGCATTGTTCACGTGCGGGAATATACTTGTGCGTCCACCAAAGCGACATCAGCACCGCCAAGGCGCGATAGATCATTGAAAGCTGGAGCACCGGTGTGGAAATGATTGGGTTTACCCCGGGCTTCTGACTCAGCCATTGTAATGTGAAGAGAGCAAAAAAGCAGAGCGTCGCGATCGGGGCGAGCGCCAAATACCATGAGGGCTCGGAGTTGGCCAGTTGCCCGGCGAATTGCCAGACGCTGGCCACGAGAAAAATCTGGCCGGTGGCGACCAGCAACCAGGAGCGTGTAAACAGTCCATAAAATGAAACCACGATGGCGAGGAGGCTGGTCAACGCGAGCCAGTTATTACTGTTGAAATGAGGTTGCAACCAGAAGTAAAGAAGGCCCACCGCGGCCAACGCATAGATTCCTTGCAGGAAGAGCGTGAGTTCCTTTTTGAAGTTGAGTTGTTGCTGACGTTGCCACCAGTGACTGAGACCCAGAGTAATAACCACGATCAGGGCGGGGTTCCACCAAGGCGTAAAATGGGGCGTCGATAAGGACTCCAAGATCCAGCACACCTGACCAAAGACCAGAAAGACCTGTCCGAACAGTGTGAGTTCGGGCAGCCGAAGCACGTAATAAAGAATGGTGAAAAGCAATGCCTCAACTGCCAGGGACAAAGGAAAATATTCCTGAGTGGTGAATGCGGCAGTGGCAGCCAACCAGCCCAGGAGTCCTCCCGCCGTGAAGGCGGCCCGGAGAGGATTAAACAATTGCTTTGGCCCGGCAGGAGCAGCGAATCGTTGTTGGGCGAGGGCGTTTCCCAGCATCAACGCTCCCACGATGATTCCCTGCCAGAGACCCTGGCGCGATGCGAATTGGACGGTGATGAATTGCTCAATGAGCGTATGCAACTCCCAGACGATGCCCAGGCCGGCGAATACCGGAACGGCAAGGCTGAACACGCGGTTGCCGAGCGGACGGGCGGCGAGCAGCAGGACAGTGCTTTCCGCGGCGAGGAGAACCCCGCGCCATTCCGGCGTGGAATTTTGCCAGGATGTCACCAGCCAAATTGCAAGTGATAGGATCGTGAAGAAGGCCGTGGGCGTATGGGTGTGACTGGTTTCGAAAGTGGTTTGTTTTCTGAACCAGGTGGCATTGAAGAGCAGCAAGGCGCCAACGGCTGAACCGATGACCGCGCCGTGGTGGTCCATAGGATGCATGGTGGTAACTGCCCAACCGACGGAGAGGGCGGCGCAAATGTAAGAACCAATTTGCAATATCTGGTTGCGAAGTTGCTGGCCCAGCACCACCAGAGCGACGCTTTCAACTGCCAGTATGAGGCTGAGTTGCAGCCCGGTAAACTTGGTGATGAATCCGAGCGTTAACAGGAGCAAACCCTGAGTGAGATAGGTGTTGCGGAGAATCTTGTCGGAAGCGAACAGGCGCTGAGCGAGAATGGCCATGCAGGTCAGAACTGTTCCATACAAAAGTGAAAACTTCCAAAAACCACCTTGCCGGACCTGGAACATGGTTAGAATAAAGGCACAGAAAAAGGCTCCGTTATTTAAACTGACGAAGGAGGCACGCTTGGTGCCGGAGAATTGGGCGTGTCTGGAAAGGAAAACGGCCACGGTAAAGATTACCCAGTAGCAGATGAGAAAGTAGTTGCCGGTCCATAGTCCTTCCGCAGGCGAAGCCCATTGCCAATGACCGTCCTGGTAAAATCGCCAGAATCCATAGCTGACGTAGGAGGCGGCGAGGCTGGTGAAAGAGAGTGTGGCCCAGCGATTGCGGACGAAAAAGAAGACGGCAGCGGCAGCTAAAATCAGATTTGAATACAGCGTAAATAATCCAACATTGGTAATCACGGAGGTGTAATAGGCGAGCAAAACGGCGAACAAAGCCAGGACCTCGGATTTTTTGCGATCCGCGAGCCAGATGATGAATCCCGCCCACCCGAGGAGCAGGGTGCCGTCGAGCAGTGCGCTACCAATGACACGCAGGTTGGGAATGTGGTAAGCGGCGTAAGTGGTGAAATATACTGCAGCCAGGCCACCCGCCAGAAGCACCTGGGAATAATTTTTAAGTTTTTCCTGCTTGCGAGGAAGCCACGCGCCAGTACCCAGAAGCGCAGCGCTGGCCAGGTAGAGAAGGCCGACTTTGCCCGCAGGGCCAAGTCTCGGGATAAAGTTTTGGTAAGCGTAGGTGCCGAAAAAGGCGAGCGCGGTCAACACCATGACAATGCCGATGCGAACCAGCCAGAAAGTGCCCAGCTTCATCTCAAAAGAGGCTTTTTCTTTGCCTTTTGGTGCTGCCTGCGGTTGAACTGGTTTAGAAGGTGGTATATGGCCTGTTTCTGGACGGGGACGACTTTCGAGTAGAGTGGCGATGGGATTAGCGGTAACCGATGGTATGACCGGCTCGGGTGCGGGAGAAGTCGATGCCGTTTTGGAAGCCGTCTCAAATGATTTGATGACCGGAGGAGGAATTACTGGAATCTCCACTAGCCTGGCTACGGGTGCGGTTGGAACTGGAGGCGGCACAACTTCTGCACGTGGAATTACCGGTTGGACTGGTTCAACCGGTTTGGGTGGCGGAACAGGAGGGGAAGCGGCAAGTTGCCGCTCAAAGGAGTCTAAATCACGTCGAAGCCTCTCCACCTGAAGCTCCAAAGAGGCTTGCAAGTGCTTGAGTTGTTCCAGTTTTAAACGATCCGATTCGGTCATAGGGGGAGGCTGGAGAACAGTTAGCTTAATATTGCACCGGGATGGAAGAGAATTCCAGCGGTGATTGGAGGGATTGGACGGCGTGAACCGGGGCCCTGGTCACACTCCAGAGCAACCAACCCTCCGACCCAATCGTGAGCAGGAGTGCCAAAAAGGTGATTCGCGAGGCCACTTTGTAGCGTAAACGTGAATTCTGGTTTACTTTCATGCTGTTACTGTGGCTTTTTTGAGGGTGCAGCGTTAATCGAAAAAATATTCATGGAACATTGAATAAAGTGATGCCCGGCCCGAATGGCGGGTCTGAAGATTTTCATTTCTCAACAGGATTTTATTCGTCATCATAGAGTTATGGGTAAGCGACGTGAAGCGCGGGAACGCGCAGTGCAATTTTTATTTCAGCATGATTTGAATCCTCCGGAAAAACTGGAGGAGGCGCTGAACCATTTTTGGGATTCGCAACGACCGGCGGCCCTGGCGGAAGACAAAGGCGGGGCGACGTGGGGGCAGAAGGTTGAATTGCCGGCGCCAACTGCGGAGGAGGCGGCGGTGCGCATATTTGCCGATCCACTGATTCGTGGAGCACTGGAACATCGGGATGAGGCCGATGCCCAGATCAAAAAGTATGCCGAGAACTGGGACCTGCATCGTATTGCCGCGGTGGACCGGAATATTTTGCGCCTGGCCATCTTTGAAATGTTGCATCGGGAGGATATCCCGCCGGTGGTCAGCATCAACGAGGCGGTGGATATCGCCAAGAAATTTTCAACCTACGAGAGCGGCAAATTCGTGAATGGAATTTTGGACAAAATAAAAGGGGAACTGATGCGCCCGGCACGAATAGTAAAATAACCAGGATTTTAACCAAACATGTTCGCTGATCTCCATTTACATACCAATTTTTCCGACGGCACTTTTACGCCGGAAGAATTGGCGATGCATGGGAAGCGTCACGAACTGGCGGCGATGGCGCTGACCGACCATGACACGTTGGAAGGTTGTGAGCGCATGGGAGCAGCCTGCGAGACCAACGGGATTGAGTTCGTGACAGGCACCGAACTGACAGCCGAACTGAGGGGCGTTGAATTGCATCTGCTCGGTTATTTCCTGGACGTGAACAATCAGAAGCTGCTGACCGAAGTGGCGCGTTTTCAAGCGGTGCGCCAGAACCGGATTCGGGAAATGGTGGAGAAACTGAATCAACTCGGCGTGCCATTGCAGGCGGAAGCTGTGTTCAGGATTGCCAACTGTCGCTCACCGGGGCGTCCGCATGTGGCGCGGGCATTGGTGCAGGAAGGTTTATGTGGCAGCCTGGACGAAGCTTTCGACCGGTTTCTAAAGGCCAATCGCGCGGCCTGGGTGCCGAAATGTCAGATGTCGGCCTTGGATGCGATTGCTTTGATTCACCAGGCTGGCGGTGTGGCCGTGATGGCGCATCCCGGATTGAACAGGACCGACGATGTCATTCCGGAACTGGTTGAAGCCGGGTTGGATGGGATTGAATGTTTTCATTCAAAGCATTCAAACTCCACAAGCAGGCACTACCTGGCGATGGCCGAACGGTATCAGTTGCTTATTACCGGCGGATCGGATTGTCACGGCATGAACAAGGGAAAGCCTTTGGTCGGAAGCGTCAAGCTGCCGTATCAACACGTCATCAAACTCAAGGAGCGGGCAGAGGAGCAGAAAGCCAAACTTACCAAACCGGCAGCAGCGTAGAATTGGGGAACAGTTTTCATGGGATATCGATAATTCAAGTCGGGACTGCAGAAAACGCACTCCAAGGTCGTCCACGAAATCAAACGCATTGTAACCCGTTCGCCGAAATTGGAAGGCGGGACGCTGGAGGAACTCGAAGGAGCATTGATCGCGGCTGACTGGGGATGGACATGACGGAGCAGATCATCGAAGCGGTCAAGAAAGCATACGAGACACAGGGAAGGGAAGGCCTGGATGTTTTTAACATTGCCAGCGCTGAGGTCGAGAAGAGTCTGTCCACCATGGACTACGTCCTGAAGCGAGCAGATGGGGCGTTGACAGTGGTGTCGATCGTCGGGGTCAACGGCACGGGCAAGACCACCACGGCTGCCAAAATGGCCCACATGATCCAGCAGCAGGGAAAAATTTCAGTGTTGGCGGCGTGCGATACGTTTCGCGCGGCGGCCATTGAGCAATTGAAATTGTGGGGAGAGCGGTTGAAGGTGCCGGTGATCGCAGGCGCGGACAAGGCAGATCCGGCAGCGATTGCACACGATGCCATTACCGCATCGCTGGCGCGACGTGCCGATTACCTCATCGTCGACACTGCTGGAAGGTTGCACACCAAACATAATTTGATGCAGGAATTGCAGAAATTGCATCGGGTGATGGGCAAGCAACTCGCAGGCGCGCCCCATGAAGTTTTGCTGGTCCTGGATGCCACAACCGGCATGAATGCATTGAACCAGGCGCGGGAATTTCACAAGGCAGTGCCATTGACGGGATTGGTGGTAACAAAGCTCGATGGGACCAGCAAAGGCGGTATGGTGGTGGCGATTCAGAAGGAACTGGGACTGCCGATCAAGTTTGTAGGTCTCGGTGAGCAGCCGGATGATTTGCAGCCGTTCGATGCCAGGCAATATGCCCAGGCGCTGTTTTCAGAGAAGGAATGAAGCTTCTTTCTAATGGGAAGGGCATGACTTGACTGATACCAGTCACATGCAGAATGCATTGGCCTTGGCCCGGCGTGCGTATGGTAACACTTCTCCCAATCCCTTAGTAGGTGCCGTGCTGGTGAAGCATGGGAAGGTGATTGGCAGGGGGTGGCATCATCGCGCGGGGCAGCCGCATGCGGAGGTTGAAGCATTGAAGGATGCGGCGTCGAAGGGGAATGATCCAAAAGGAGCAACGCTCTACGTTACGCTGGAACCATGTTGTACGCATGGCCGAACGCCGCCCTGCACCGAGGCAATCAAGGCAGCGAAGATCAAGAAGGTGGTGGTGGCAGCGACTGATCCCAATCCGGCGCATGCGGGAAGGGCTTTTCCATTATTGGAACGCGCTGGGATCAAAGTTGTTTCTGGCATTTTGGCAGAAGAAGCAGGGGAGCTGAATGAGTCTTTTAACCATTGGATCGTGCACGGTACGCCGTTGGTAATCGTGAAGGCCGCCATGACGTTGGATGGGAAAATTGCAACGGCAGGCGGGGAATCGAAATGGATCACGGGTGAGAAAGCCCGCGCGTACGGGATGAAGTTGAGGCAGGGGGCGGATGCGATTTTGGTGGGGGTGAATACCGTGTTGGCGGATGATCCGAGCCTTACTGTGAGAGTGCAAAGTCGAAACAAATCCGAAGAGAAAAAGTTCAGAAGAATTATTTTGGATTCGCAAGCGAGGACACCTTTGAAGGCGAAAGTGGTCAGCGATGAATTTCGAGAGTTTACGACGATAGTGGTTTTGAAATCGGCACCGGAGCGCCGGGTGACAGCCTTGGCCCGGCAGGCCAATGTGTTGGTCGCGCCGGAGAAGCAAGGGAAGATTGATCTGCGCTGGCTGGTCAAGAAATTGGGTGGCGAGAACGTGATGAGCTTGCTTGTGGAAGGTGGTGGCGAAGTGAACGCTTCGTTTTTGCTGGGAAGATTGGCGCATCGGGTTGCGTTTTTTTATGCGCCAAAAATTCTTGGCGGGCGTGATGCGCGCAAGGGAGTGGCGGGTGATGGGAGCACGACCCTGGCAGATGCGATCAAACTAAAGGATGTGGAGTGGCGGCGATTGGGAGCAGATTTGCTGTTGACTGCGCGGGTCGATGGGGATTGAACGACGGGCGTTATCAGGTTATGTAGGTGGCAGTATGTTTACCGGCATTGTAGAAGAAACAGGAACCATTGAGCGAATCAAGCCCTCGGTCAAGTCAATCGAGTTGGTGGTGCGGGCAAAGATTTGCGCGCGCGGGTTGAAGCTGGGGGAAAGCGTGTCGGTGAATGGTTGCTGTCTGACAGTGGTGAAGGTTTCGGCAGTGAAAAAAGGGGGCGGCAAGCTGGTTCATTTCGACCTGCTGCAGGAGACTTGGAATCGGACAAATTTGCAAAGTGCGAAAGTGGGTTCGTTGGTGAATCTGGAACGTGCGCTGGCAGTTGGGGCGAGATTGGGCGGGCACTTCGTTACCGGACACATCGATGGAACGGGCAGGATCATTCGCTGGGAAAGGTCAGGGCAGGATCACGTGCTGGAAATCGCAGCACCGGCGGAGGTGATGCGTTATGTCATTTTCAAAGGGTCGATTGCGGTGGATGGCATCAGCCTTACGGTGGCGCAGGTCAGCAAAAAAAGTTTTCGAATTTGGATCATCCCACACACCTTTGAGGTCACGGCATTGCGTGAGAGAGCCGTGGGTGATGCGGTGAACCTGGAAGCGGATTTGCTCGGCAAGTACGTGCACCAGTTCGTCAGCGTGCGGGAGTAGAAGTGAACTTCGATGCTTCGCTCATCGAAGTTGGGGCGATTTCGCGGACGAGCACCGGCGCAACCTCGACCGGTTGACCAGAGGTATCCTTGAACACATAACGATTTTTCGCTTTATCCAATTTTGGTTTGGTGCTGGTAGTGTAGACGCGTCCGTTGGTTAGAATCACATTGTAATTGGACGCGCAACCGGCGAGCAGAGACAAAACAAGGAGCAGAACCAGAATGTTTATTGGTTTCATGGAAAGCGAAGAACTGGGACGCCGGGCAGAGCAGGCAAGTGAGGGGTTTTTAATACGGTTCACGATTACTTTTTTATGTGGTTACCTGCGAGGTTGATATAGCAAAACCCCTTTAAAATCAACGTCCATTATACATCCAGACAGTGCCTGAGTGGTGCGGGCCACTGCGAGAAAGCCTTTTCGGCAGGGTGGACTTTTAAGAAAAAGTGCCGAATTAATTCGCTTTTAATCGTAATGGTTCTATTATCCTCACCTGACATATAAACTGAATTTAAATTTCTTTCGGCATTCAGTCCAATGTTTCAGATTCGTTTTTAAATGACATGAACTCAAAGAAACCAACTGCTTTGCCGCTGCTCGAGAAAGGGCAGCTCTGGAAAACTGAAAAGGCTCATGTCGAGATCGTGGAAGTAGGAAAGACGTTGACCCATTACCGGTTGTTCGACACCCAAAAACGCGTTCCCACCAGCTACGGGCGCATTCAGATGGTTCAGGATTATCTGAATAACAACGGTGGTAAGTTGATCAAGGCTGGGCGTCCGGCAAAAGCCTAGAAACTGACCGGCTGACCATCCGGGTCTCAACGCAAAAGGAGTAGGATTTGCACACCCAGTGGAGTCTACCGCCCGAAATTTTGTACGCCGCTGATAATCCGTACGTCCATCCACTTCGCCTCCAGGCAGTTATGCAATGACGGAGGCTGTTGCCCAACAGGTGCTTGAGACGTTGAAATCATAATTGGAATTCGTTCAAAACGATTCGAAGACTCTGTCAAAGATTTAAATGTCGGTAATGAATGATTTGCGGCATAGTCAAGCTGGCCATTTAAATCATGAATATTAATTCTGCTGTTTTTGAAGTCAGCGCTCCCAATCTGGAGACGTGTCCGGAGGAGACTTTGCCGGAGTTCGCTTTTATCGGGCGGTCAAATGTTGGCAAGTCTTCGTTGGTCAACCTGCTGGCAGGCAGGAAGGATTTGGCCAGAGTTTCGAAAGTTCCCGGCTATACCAAGCTGATTAATTTTTTCACCATCAACAAGGCCTGGCGTTTGGTGGATCTGCCGGGTTACGGGTATGCCCATATAGCCAGGGAAAACAGCGCGAGGTTCAATGATGCGGTTTCAAATTACCTGGCAAAGAGATCAAATCTCTACTGCGTCTTTGTTTTGATCGATTCCCGGCATAAGCCGCAGAAGATCGATCTGGAGTTTGTTCAGTGGCTTGGAGAGCAATCTGCTCCGTGTGCTCTGATCTTCACCAAAACAGACAAAGTGAAGGCAGCTCAACTGCAGACAAACATGGACTTGTTCAAGGAAAGCATCTCCGGCTGGTTTGAGAATGTGCCGGAAATACTCAGCTGCTCTTCAGTAACGAAGAATGGAGTTCGTGAAATTCTCAATGTCATCGATGAGGCTTTGTCATGAGCGGGCGTTCGTGGCTTCAAACACAAGGGTGGCGGCGATGACGATGCAAGACATTGGATGGAACGACGCGTTTGAGAAGGAGTTCGCTCCGTATTACCTCAAGGGCTGGAAGCCGGCGCGTTTGATCAGGGACAACCGGATCACCTACGGCGCACTGCTCGAGGATGGGCAGGAATTGGAGGTGAGCATGAGTGGCAAGATTTACCACGACGCAGAAACGGATGCCGAGCTACCCGCGGTGGGAGACTGGGTGGCGCTGCAGGTAGGCGCTTGCGGTGAAGAGACGGTCATCCAGGCGCGGTTGACGCGGCAGAGCTGTTTTTCACGAAGAGCAGCGGGCCAGAGCGCCGAGGAACAGGTTATCGCCGCGAATGTTCATATCGTTGTGGTGGTGACCGATGCCGGGCAGGACTTCAATGCACGGCGAATGGAACGCTATTTCACCCTCATTGGACGCTGCGGTGCGAAGGCCGTGATATTGGTCAACAAATCAGATCTTTACCCGGATGCCCAGAATCAGAAAGCGGCCGGGGACATTCGTGCGCTGAATGCCGAGGCGGAGGTGTATGTGACCAGCGTGGAAAACAGGCAGGGGCTTGAAGGTCTCAGGAATGTTCTGAAACCCGGGGTCACAGTTGCCTTGGTGGGCTCCAGCGGCGTGGGAAAATCGGCATTGATCAACTTGTTGCTCGGCGATGAATGGCAATGGACCGACGAGGTGAATGGAATCACCGGCAAGGGACGGCACACGACCACCGCGCGTGAGCTGCTCATCCTGCCCAAAGGCGGCATCCTAATCGATAACCCCGGCATCAAGGAAGTGCAGATGTGGACGGACGAGGGGACGTTGCGCGAGGCGTTTTCCGACATTGAGGTACTGTCCAGAGATTGTAAGTTTCAGGATTGTAAACATGGCTCAGATGCCGGTTGTGCGCTCCGTCAGGCAGTAGAGCAGGGGGAGCTTAGTTCTGCGCGTCTGGAGGGATATCTCAAGCTGGATCAGGAAATTGAAAAATTGCGTGGTCGCCGAACCAAGCGCCAGTTGATCGTCGATCGGCATGCGAGAAGAAGCCAACAAAGCAAGGCCCGCAAACGTTCGGATCGCGAACTGGCCCGTGAACTCAGGCCGTAAGGCAAATCGGAGTATCACAGTGGAACGTCCTGGTGGAATTTAGGTTTCGACGAGGCTAAGAACGGAAGAGTTTTGACTTATCTTCCCCTTCATATCCGGCGGACTTTGTGCGGAATTCACCAAAGTTCCAAGCCCGGAAAAAGGCTGCCAAAGATTCGGAACTTAATCCAATTTCGCGGCGCTGCCCACATCACTGCCCGAGTTTGAGCCGATAGAATCGTCGTTGAAAATTGGTGGCTTGCGAGTCGTTGAACTGCCAGAGGCCATTGGTGCCCAGAGTATTTGTGGCAATCGGAGTCCAGGTAGCGGGTGAATTTAAGTTTGTTGCCGTCTCCACTACGTAGGCATAACCGGGTGCGCCTGCGAAGGTCAAACTGAAACTGCCGTCAGGATTGCCAAGCAGACTGGTGATGGTGGGGACCGAGTTGACGATTGGCTCGATGGTAATATTGACCGTTTGGAAATTCGTGTCGCCCCAGCTGTCACTGATGGTGCAGACAAATTGGTCAGCGACGTTGTTGGAATTAAAATAAATCAGTGTGCCAGCATTGTTGGTCAGCGTTATACCATTGGTGCTGACGCTCACGCCCGTTAGCGAAATTGTGTCTCCATCAGCGTCAGTCCAATTGGTCGCCAGGTCGGCGACGGCAATGTTCAATGCAGTGTCTGCCGCGCGGGTATAAAATGCGGTGGTGGCAACTGGCGGATGATTGGTAACAATTTGCGCGAGCGTCGCAGTTGCCGGCAAATAATTGGCGTCACCGGAATAAATGGCGGTGATGAGATTGGTGCCGCGTGGCAGCGAAGCAAGGTTGGTGCTGGTGCCCTGTCCGGCGGTGAGTGTCAGGCTGTCGAAAGCAGCACCGTTTGTCAGGAATTGCACGGTACCAGTGGCGGTTGCTGGTGTGACGTTGGCAGTAAAATCCAAGCTATCTTGGTAGCCAGACGGATTGGTGGGCGAATTCAACGCGAGGCTCGTGGGAATTAAATTCACTGTCAGGGTGGCGACGATGCTGGTGGAAGAACCGCCGGACGCATTAGCGACGACTGAATAATTACCGGTATTGGCAGGGTTGACGGAAGTGATCGTCAGGCTGCTGTTGGTCTGATCACTTAGAACAGCACTGTTAAAAAACCATTGATAAGCCAGCGGCGTGCAGGCTGTCGCGACCGTGCTGAAATTCGCGATCGAGCCAACGATATTCGTCCAGCTTTGTGGCTGGCTTAGTATCGCTGGAGGCGTTTGATCGCTCACGACCACAATGTTTGTCGAATAGATTGCGTTACTGGAAGCATCATTGAGAGTGATGACCACAAGATTGGTTCCCAGTTGCAAGGGCGCATTATTCGTCGGGCTTTGCGATATTGTCAAAAAACCGGACGCATCAGTGGCGAGAACAAAATTCGTTCCAGTCACGTCCGGCATAGGCGCGCTGCAATGGCTATCTGCGGCGAGCACCAGATTCGTGAAGCTCCACACGATTGTTGGTGGGGCGGTGTCGCGCACGATGACGGTGCGCGAGATGGAGGTGGTGTTGCCGTTGCCGTCATTGGCCGTGTAAACAACAGTGTTGGTTCCGATCGCGCTGGTGTTGACTGTGCCACTGCCAGCAGCCACGGTCACCGTGCCTGCGCAAATGTCGGTGGCGGTCGCCCCGGGATCGTTGAAGGCGCTGCCTAGTTCGATGGTCAACGGGTTGCCGCCATTCAAAGTTATGATCGGAGCAATGGTGTCGTGAACAGTCAGTAACGCGTTGCTGGTCACGCTGCCATACGGGTTGGTGACGACGAGGCTCACGGTGTGGTCTGGAAACTGCACATTGGTTAGCGAGAAGCTGGTTTTGGTTGCGCCGATAACAGGCACGCTGTCCAAGCTCCATTGATAGCCAACTGGCGGTGTGCCAGAAGCAGTGGCAGTGAAAGTAAGGTTATTACTACTGCATTCAACGGTCCGGTTCGTAAGCGAAGAACTCGTGATTGCCGGCGGAAGCACCACGGTGAGTGCAGCCACAGTGCTGGTGGTTGCGCCAAAATTATTTGTCACCGCCAAAGTATAATTGCCGTTGCGGTTGGTTGTGGCGGCGGTGAGGGTGAGGATGTTGCTCGTTGCGCCAGAGATGCCGGTGCCATTGATAAGGTTCGTTGCGTTTTGACGCCATTGATAAACCAGCGGAGTTGAACCACTGACCACGGCGCTGAAGACGGCGTTGCTGCCGGCCAAAATAGTCAGGCTGGCGGGTTGAGTGGAAAAGGCGGGCGGAAAACCGACGGTTAAAACCGCGACACTGCTGGTCACGGAGCCGTAGTTGTTAGTTGCGATGAGATTGTAATTGCCGGAGTTATTGGCGCCCGCCGATGTGATGGACAACACGTTGCTGGTAGTGCCGGAGATGTTGCCTCCGGCTGGCAGATTCGTGCCGTTAAAAATCCATTTGTAACCCAGTGGTGACTGGCCACCGACGGTGGTGTTGAAGGCGAGGCTGGCGCCGTTGGTAACGGTCTGGCTGGAGGGCTGAGAGATGAAGTATGGCGAAAGGGACGGAGCAAGGGCATTGATCAAGTTGGTTCCGTTCGGCGTGCCCAGGCCGGTGGCCAGATCGTAGCCTGGGACTGCGTTGAACAGTCCCGGTGTGTAGTTGCCGATGTTGTTGCCAGTGGTGATGTCGTGAAAACAAGCGGCGTAATTGGTGCTGGAGGCGATGGCGTAAAGGGCGGGGTTCAGGAAACCCACGGTTTTGGTGGCACCGCCGACAGCAACTGCCTGCTGATTGACCAGGGCGCAAAAACCCGCCCACAGCGGCGCCGCGCAACTGGTGCCGCCAAACGCATCGGAACTGCCATTGTTATAGAGCACATGAACTGCATCCGCTGTCAGGGCGACGTCCGGAACGTTGCGATTGACGGTTGAACCAGCGTTGTTCGCCATGCTCACATTCGTCTGCCATGAGGGAATTGCGTAATTAGGGCTGATGCCGCCGCCGGAGCCGGTGTTGTTGCCCCAGTTCCAGACGGTTTCGGAAGCCCAGGAAGCGCCAGTGCCATTCATCGTCAAGGTTGTTCCTCCAACGCTGGTGACATATATACTGTCCACAGGAATGGGGCCGCTGGAAGAACTCATTGCTTGAGCGCCGGTGTAAGCGTCGGAATCCCCGGATGCCTGGAAGAATGACTGGCCTTGAGCAGCCATCTGCTGCAACTGGGCATCCAGAGTTTTTGTTCCGGGATGTCCCCAATTATGAGTCGGACCAACTGACCAAGCCCAGGAACAACTCACCTGTTTGGCCGAATTGTCGGTGACAATTTTATTAAAAACATCGTAAGGAGAATTGCCTTCGTAAACGATGAGTTTGGACAATCCGGGAGCCATGGCAATGATCAGTTCTATGTCGAGGGAGACTTCGGCCACTGCGTTGGCCTGGCCGCTATAGCCCGGACTGCCGGAAACCCCGTCCACTATGACGTTCTGCAAGGGCACATTGGGGTAACCGCATTGGGTCTCGTAGTTGGTGATGTCGCTGGTGTAATAGCCGTCAAATTCAACCACCGCCGCAGTCTGTCCGGCTCCGGTCAGGTTGGATTGAGGGACGTACGCATTGCGGAAATCGCTGCCCCGGTAAGCTCCTCCCGGCCCTGAACCGTCCAGCGGCGTGACTTTCAACGGATCGAGCTTGTGTGACAACGGTCTGGGAAGGGCGTAATCGCTCAAGCCCCACATGTCTGCGAGGGACAAATTTGTTGGCACAGAAGGCTCTGTATCAGGCGCGAAAAAATCGCGTGCTTCCTTCGGATGCCGGTACACACGCAACGTGACGTTAAACGCCTGTTCGATCTCCAACACACTGCCTTTGACATCCAATACCACACGGTTCGGATGCGTACCAACAACCGTCAGGCCGTTCGCTTTCGCAAATTTTATGACCGCCTGATAATCCTGCTCGGTTGGCCCAAAACGTTCCGTGAACTCCTGTGGCGAGAGAAATTGATGAAAATTGGTGCTTTGTGGATCGTAAATCTGCTGGAGCAAATCGTCCAACGCGGCCTGATTTCGCAAAGGCAAGCCAATCGCGAGGGAAAGCCTATTGGTTGTCGGCAGGAGTCCCTTTGGAGTGAGCCCTGCCACTACCGACGGCACGTGGCCGGGCAGCATCACCCGGTCCGGTCCGGCGTTGGCGCTGGGGGTAGATACGAGCGCAAACGACAAAGCCAGAAACAGGGCGCTTGCACTTTTTTTGATGGTCATACGGTTCAAAATTGCACTTTGCCTCACTGGGCCACAGCAAAGCTGAGCTTGAGTGGTAAACGCCTTTTTGAGCGAGCAGTGATTGTGCCAAGTCTATGTGCGTCTCAAAATTCAGTGAACAACTCAATGACTTGCCAACATTACCTGTTTGTTCTGAGGGAAAGAAACCAGAAAGCAATCCCGACTTCCAAATTTAACCGGATCGCCTTTGCAGGTGTGACGAAGCCGCTGAGCTGGATGTCGGGACTTTAAGCATATTTGGAGGAGTATTGAGCCTTAATCCGAAAATGTTGGGTGGGTCATGCGAAGCCTTCCCTTGCTTACTTCGAAACTGAAGGGATTTGTGTGGGACTTAGCAAAGCTCGCAGTTTCGCAGGGAAAAGTGGTGCGCTTAGCAGGACTTGAACCTGCAATCAGGGGGTTTTCATCATTGCTCATAATTGCCATTCTGTGCGCTGACCTGCTAATCCTGATACGACAAGAAGCCAATAAAAGCAATGGTTATGTGGTATCTAACGGCAACGATGAGCAGATAATGTTGTGCGGGATTGTGCGGGAAGAACGCTTGTGCGGTGGCCATAATCTGTGCGGATAGTGTGCGGTGGGAATTGATGCCTTAAGATAAGACTACAGGGATGTTTGTCCGGTCCCGAACCTAGCTACTCCATTTCTTGATAAGCGGCACGTAGAGCCTCCTAATCGTCATTGAGCTTATTTACGGTTTTGCCCCTGGCTTTTACGTTTCAAGGGGCTCTAGTCGAAAAAGCGAAAGCGGGGGAGGGGGGTGGGTGTTTCGTAAAAACGGTATAGGCGCTTGCTGGACTCAGAGCATTTTAAAGAGGGTCTTTTTCGGATCTTAGAGGCGGGGCTCCTCAAGCCGTCTATCTTATCAGAGAGGGCTTAGGCAGACAACGACCGGTTTACCTTGGAAGATGGCACCTCATTTGAGTGACTCGCTTTGAGCGTAGTTCCATTGCCCGGAAGCATCGCGATTGTAATTGGCAATAGGTGGGGCGGCATAACCGTCAAGTTCCTGCCGAAGCCGCAGTGCGATTTGAGGATCGCTTTGGTTTCGCACCAGTTGGCGTAGCTCGGGCACTTGACTATCCGTTCCTGTGCCAATGAGAGAGCCAACTTCCGGTGGTGGGTGGTTCAGAACGCGTTGTAACAGCGAGGAGGTTTCTCCAGTACTCGACAGCAGGGGCGTGGGATATGAGGTGTCGAAAGTCTCAACCGGCTTGAGTGTTGATTCCTGAATCTCAGGTCCGCCAACCAAGGAGCCTGCTGAGTAGCGTTCTAATTCGCGTTGAATAGGAGCTGCTTCAGCATCGGGCAGGGTCTTTGCATATCCCCTTAGAGCTCCGATGTATTGCCCGGAGACTTTCAGGCCTTTTTCGATCGGTGCTGAATTTGTTTCAGAGCTGAGCAGGCCAGCTCGATGCAGACGAATGATCTCTGGTTCGTAACCTTGAGGCCAGGGGCCGATATAATCCGGAGGCAGAACGCCGGTGCTAACGAAGGTTGCGAGTTGGTCTTTGTTTGTCACGGAGGAGGGCATGCTTGCCATGAGAACGTTGGTTCCGTGCATTATGAGGGCGCGTTTATGCGGAGCATCCAACTGCAATAATCTCCAACCTGCAACCGCATCTTCAGAGTACAACATCCACTCCCGATTTTCCGGTAGGACTCGGATAATTACCCGACTTGTGCCATCAAACAGTCCCATCCATCCGACCAAATAAATTTTTTCCTCCGCCCGCACAGAAGTTGCGAGCAGTGCTGCAAGGCATAACCAAGGAAGGTGTTTAAACACGCATGGGGAATAGCTCTGAACCTGGGAAGAGACAAGTTACAAGTTGGTAACGAGGGGCAGATTTCAAATGTAGTGCGGCGTGGTTTGCGGGAATTTGACCTCATTCAACAGTGATTTTATCAAATGGCCGAAAGGTGATGGTTCGTGGCCAGAGAGTGCAAGTTAATTGCTGCCCACATCTCTACCCTCAGCAGAATGAAAAAACTCTTAACCACCTTACTTTTAGTTTCAGCGGCCGTCTGGACACAAGTTGCGGGAGCGTTCACCTATTCTGATGGTGATCTACTGCTGGTTTTTCGCCAGGACGGTTTTAACGATGTGGAGTTTAACCTTGGTTCGGTGACGAATTACCTTGGCAAGCCCAGCGGCACGGTGCTCACGGTGACAAATTGGGATTTGGCTGCGACGCGTGCGAACTTCATCAACAACTTATCGGGTGTGAAGTTCATTCTGATGTCGGCCACGAACAGCGGCGCGGTGGTAAAGAAGGTGTATTTGACTGATCAGGAGGCTTCAAGCTCGCCTACAGATATCTCGGTGAGTACATGGCAATTACTGCGAGAGAAAATCGCCCAAGTTGGCCAACAAGCTGCGGTAGGCACGGCGACGAATTCAACCCAGAAATATATAATCAGTCCGTCTGATACCACGGCCTACACTTACATAGCCAGTGAAGGCGGAGGGGGGGATGTACCAACAATTACGGGCCTAGCTCCATTCACCGTGGAAAATCCGATTCCTGGAACCTCCCGGTTTTTCGAAGTGAAAGGGATCAATCCGGCGGTCAATGCATCGGTTCAAGTGGGTTCTTTTACCATGGGAACCAATGGAGTACTGACCTTTACTGCGGGAGTTACACAGCAACAGCCGCCGCTGGTCATTCCAGCAATTCTTGGGGCGAGCCGTATCGGCAACATCACCAGCATTTCCTTTGCCTCCACAAACGGCGTAAATTATCGCCTCCGTTATACTGATTCGGCTGGCTTGAGCCTTGGAGCCTCCAACTGGACAACGCTTCCCTCCGTGTTGGGTGCCGGGCCAACCACCACCTTACAAGATACTGCGGCAGTTCCCGATCGGTTCTATAAGATCGAAGCGTACTACTGATCGACATAGACATCGAAATTTTCTCCAGTGTTTATGATGTTTCCTTCCACCAAACGAAAACAAGATGGCAGAGCGAGCAGGCCAACTATTTTTGTTAGTTACCTTCGTGCAACAGCCGTCCGACTTTTCAGCCATGAGGGAAGCGCTTCAATGCAACTTGTTTATCAAACACGGTTTACGGCCATGAAACAATTGTCTGCTTTTTGCCTGAGCGTGTCCGAAAGGTGCAAGCGAATCGCTGCTGCTCTCCTCTACTCTCATGCCGAAGAATAAAATGTTAATTCAACCTACCTCATGAATATAAATCCAACCCTTAAGCAAGTTCTTCCCGCCGCTGTGGGAGCCTTCATGCTGGCTGTGGCGAACTCCGCTCAGGCCCAGTTTACTTATGCGAATCGTGATATGATCGCCGTCTTCCGACAAACCGGAAGTCCCGACATGGTGGTAAACCTCGGACAAGCGAGCATTTATTACGACCTCGGAACGACAGCGCCGGGAAGCACTATTACCATTAACAACTACAGCCCAGCTCAATTCAGTGCGGCCTTCAGCAGCGGTGCCGTGGGTGTCAACTGGGCGGTGATGAGTGGTGTTCCCGTTGGAAACGGCGATGCTACCCGTCCTGCCAGAACAGTTTGGATCACGGCTCCCCGGCTCGATCTGAACACGCAGACCAGCCCCTATCAACGCGATACGGGATCAACACAGGTTTCATGGCTTTCGACCATTCGTGGTGTGGCAGGCGCGGGCAGCACTGCTGGTGCGGCAGCCTGGGGGGCAGGCACTCCTGCCGACCCGATCAGCAACAGCCCGACAGTGGCGATTATTCCTTCGAGCGATCCGAGTTCCTACACACAAATTGCCGGAACGGCGGGGAACCTCAATGGCACTTTTGGCCAGGGCTCCATTGAGAATGGCTCGGTCACTTCCTTCACCGACGAAAGGTCTGATCTGTATGAGGTTCGTCCAGGCACTGGTGATGCCATTTACCTTGGTTTCTTTGATT
Organism: Pedosphaera parvula Ellin514; assembly: GCF_000172555.1. Taxonomy (NCBI): domain Bacteria; kingdom Pseudomonadati; phylum Verrucomicrobiota; class Pedosphaerae; order Pedosphaerales; family Pedosphaeraceae; genus Pedosphaera; species Pedosphaera parvula. The sequence goes on along the minus strand of NZ_ABOX02000043.1, from coordinate 28,876 downwards.
TGAATGGCCAGGGAGCGCTTACGTTCACGGCGGTGCCAGAGCCATCGGTTTACGCTTTGATCGGCGTGGGTTTCCTTTCGCTTTTCTTTTTCCGCCAGCGCCGATCGATCTCCAGGACCAACGCGAAGCAACCTGAATTAATCAACCAATAATCAACGCCAACCTAAAACATAAGAACATGAACATGAAAAAAATCATCCTCGCACTCTCAGCAGCCACAGTGTTCGCCACTGTCGCCGACGCCCAGGTGCAATTAACCATTACCGGCTCCACTGCTTTTCGCAGTATCGTATTGGACCGCATTCCCACGCTGTTCGATACCAACTCGATGAGCGCAAATATCTCAGATCCGAATAAGAACCAATATTATTTCAGCGGGACCATTTCCAATCTGATTCCAACGTTGGGTAATCAACCGATTACCATTCGCACCAGCTTCTCCGGTTCCGGGAGTGGCATGACTGCGGTGAAAAACGGAACACTGCAACCTTGCATCAACCTCGACGGTTCGATCACCAACCTGGCGGCGGACCTCGCATTTTCTGACGTGTACCCTGCTTCGGCTTCACCTTCCATTGCTGCCTCGGCCTTCGCTCAACGGGTTGAGGTTGGGGTTGTGGGTTTCGTCTTTGCCAAAAACAATGCGCTGATCGGTATTACAAATATTACCCGCGAACAGGCGGTGTTGTTGATGGCAGCGAGTGGAGATGGTGGCATGCCTGCCAGTTATCTCGGTGGCATTGGTCTCGGTGCAGCTAATCCAGTCTACCTGATTGGCCGTGACTCCGGTTCCGGCACCCGCATCAGCGTGGAGAAGGATATCAACTTCATCGGCAGTCCCAACCTTTGGGCCACCAACGGCGATGGTACCTACTCTTTGATTGCAGGCCTCACTTCCGGCGGGACGGTGGCGAAAAACATCGCCGGCGGGACTCAAGCGATTGGTTATGTCGGACTCGCTGACTTTGCCACCATCACCAGCGTGGCAACTGCGTTGAGCTACAATGGCATTCCTTACAGTCATTCGGCTGTTGCCAGCGGAATGTATCCGATTTGGGGATATGAACACCTGGTGAGCAAGATCGGTATGAGCGCCAATCAGCAAACCTTGCGCGACAAGCTGGTTGGTTCGATCACGAACGCCGCTTATCAATCCAGCGCGATTTATTCCAACAGCTTCGTGCGCCTGTCTGACATGCAGGTCAGACGCGGCGCCGATGGTGGCACGATTAGCTCCCTGGTCTTCTAAAATAACACAGACGCACGACAATCCAGTGCCGGAACTTTCACCGGCACTGGTTTTATTTTCGAAATGAGTGAAGTCGCAAGATCGTTTCCACACTGACAATTGTTCGTAACAGTTGTCCTTTTAACTAAACGCCGATGCAATCAGAAAGCCACCTGACCCTTGAAATATTTAATCTACCCGCTTCCGAGGAATGGAAAATTATCTCACATGGCTGGTGTCTGGCGAGGTTAAGCCAGGGAGTCGCATACTATTTTGGATCAGCGCAAACTGCAGAACTTGAGGTAGGTCAGATCATCATTGTGCCGCCGAAGGGAGCGGCTCTTTTGCGGGCCAGTCAGTTGGGGTCGGTGCAGATGCATTACTTTAATTTCAGGCCGGAACTTCTGACGTGTGTATTAACGTTGTCTGAGCGCCATTCCCTGGTGGCATTGGCGGAAACCTCGGGGTGTAAGAGTTGGTACCTGCCAGCCGCTCATCCGGCGTCGACCCAATACGGCACGCTTTGTGAACTGTCCGCGCGAGAAAACCGGTTGTTGGATCGCTGTGGGATGCTGGCCTTGATAGCGACATTATTTACCCCAAGCAGCAAGCCCGGTCACCAGCAGAAAACAACCAGTTTATCCACATCCAATCGATTTCTCGAGCTGGTTCAAAAAATGTCGGAGACGGAACTTTTAAGTCTTGCCCATACCGAGCTTGCCCGCCGCTGTGGTTGCAGCCTGCGACACTTCAGCCGTCTGTTCCACGCGCATTTCGGGGTTTCGATTCGCACCAAGCAAACATTGCTGCGTCTTCAGAAAGCCCGGCAGCTCCTTTGCGAAACGGATGCCAAGGTCATCAATGTCGCGCTGGACAGCGGATATCGGCATCTCGGTCTTTTCAATGCCATGTTCAAAAGGCACTTTGGAGTTACCCCGACGGAATTGCGTCGCGCGAAGAGTAAAAAGGCTCGTTCCCGAGCCCGGCTTTCAGTGTTGATCATGCTGACCTGTTTTCTTCCAATGACTTTTCGGGCTGTCGCTGGCGGAGTGGCGGCGGAACCTAAGTTGGAAAGTCAGCAGGTGGTTTCCACCAACGTTCCTGCCTTCAAGGTGAGGGGGTATGTGGTGCAGGGCAACACTCTGCTGACACACGACCAGTTATTGGAGATATTTTCCGATTATGTGGGGCCGGCCGTGACTTTTGAAACCATACGCAAGGCGCTCGCAGAACTGCAGCTCGCATATCGTGGTCGTGGTTATATCACCGTGGGAGTTTCATTGCCCCAGCAGCAACTCACCAATGGCCTGGTAAAGGTCCGGGTCACTGAAAGGGCGTCTTGCCGACATTCAGATCACAGGCAACCGGTATTACAGCAGTAATAATATCATGTCCGCGCTGCCGAGTTTGCAGACGAACATTTTGCTCAACAGCCTCGTGCTGCAGCAGGAATTGGACAAGGCGAACAACAGTCGGGACAGACAGATTTACCCTGAGATTGCTCCCGGTCCGGAACCGGGGACCACAGCTCTTCGATTGAAAGTGAAAGATCGCCTGCCGCTGCACGCGCGGGTCGAGTTTAACAATTACTCAACACCGGGCACACCCGAGTTGCGATTTAACACCGCCCTCCAATACAATAATTTGTGGCAATTGGATCATCAGTTGGGAGTTCAGTATTCGTTCAGTCCCGAAGAATATAAAGATCAGAGCGCCTGGCCCGATTTCGTGGACCATCCGCAGGTTGCCAACTATAGCGTCTTTTATCGGCTTCCCTTAAATAGTTTTCAGGGAATCACGGAACGACGCGACGTCAGCGTTGGTGACTTTGGTTACGATGAGGTCACCAAGCGATTTCGGGCTCCGCCAATGAGCGGGACGCCCGAGTTGGTTTTGTACGCCTCTCGTTCGGATACGGATACCGGAAGCGTTCTCCAATCGGATACGTTGACCCCGGAAGTCGTCGATCCCAACGCGGGCGGGCCGCAATTGAGCAGCAAAGTATTCAGCGACACGCATACCGTGAATGGCGACGCCGGATTCAGACTTGCCGATCCTCTGCCTTCTTTCTGGGCCATCGGCTCGAGCTTGTCGCTCGGGCTGGATTATAAAACCTTCAAATCCCGATTGACCCAGACGAAAAACAACGATTTCACCTTCTATACCTCCGATGGCATGGGGAATCTGACTCCTCATCCTTTCGACCCACAACCTCCAGCCATTCAAGTCGTGCCCAGCTCGGTCAACTATTTGCCATTCGCGGCCGGACTGGATGCGACACGTCCGGATGGGTGGGGGATTACCAGCTTCAACTTCAACAACACTTTTAACTTCTCGAGCTTGTTTGGGAACAAAAAGGACTTTCAGAAGATCGCAGGCAGTACGAAAGCAACCGGGAACTATTATGTTGCCAACCTGGGGATGAACCGGGAGCAGAGGATCCACGGAGATTGGGGATTACGCCTAAGCGCAGATGGACAGTGGGCGAATCAACCACTTATCAGCAATGAGCAGTATGGCCTCGGAGGCGCGGCGGGAGTTCGCGGCTACCGTGACGGGCAACAATATGGGGACACTGGTTGGCGTGTAATCGTTGAGCCGCACACAGAATTGTTTGACCTTGGCATGGTGGATGGCAACAAGCCGATGCTGGTTCGTTTTTCGATATTCACGGATTATGGGCGGCGATATCTTTTGGCCCCTCCCACTGGCACAGACCAATCCCTTTCCTTGTGGGGAACAGGATTCGCCTTCACAGGAACGATAGGGGAACGGATGGACTTCCGATTCACATTCGGCGTGCCATTGCTGGATGTTCCAGGAGTCACGGCGGGAACGCCGAGAATCACTTTTTTGGTGGGCATGCAATTTTAATCATCCTTATGCAATCCACAAGCCCGCAACCAATGTCAGCGAAAAGAACCTGATTGATCTCAACCGTGCAATCTCAACCCAAATTATGAAAAAGCTTACCCGATACTTCTCAAGCAAGATGGGCCGGAGATGTCGTGCCTCGCGCTTTGTGCTGGGCGCTTCGTTGCTGCTGGCGCATTCCGTTCAACGTGCCGCCGCGAATCCTGATGGGCTCACAGTCCGGGGTGGAAACGCCAGCGTTTCGCAGAATGGTTCCCAACTGAACATCACAGCATCCTCGGGTGCAGTCCTGGATTGGCAACATTTCAATATTAATTCAGGCGAGACCACCCGCTTCCAACAACCTTCCTCCACATCGGTGGTGTGGAATAGAATCCTGGACCAAAATCCCTCTCAAATCCTGGGTAATCTGCAGGCCAACGGCCTGGTGGTGCTGATGAATCAAAGCGGCTTTTACTTCGGCAAATACTCCGTGGTCAATGTGGGTGGATTGATTGTAACCACTTCTCCAGTTGCTCCCACACCTTCAGGGATGGGAGGCATGTGGCAATATAATGGCACTCCTCCGGTTGCCAGCATCATTAACTACGGTCAAATCCAGACTGCTTCGGGCGGTTCGCTGTTCATGGTGGCGGAAAAGATTGAGAATCACGGTATTCTTTCCGCGCCCGACGGCACGTTGGGACTTTATGCCGGCAAAAACGTGTTGATTTCCGAACGTCCGGACGGCCGCGGGCTGAGTGTGCATGTTGAATTGCCTGAAGGCTCGGTGGACAACACCGGAAAGCTCGTCGCGGATGCGGGTACGATTGCACTGAGTGCAAAGGTGGTGAATCAGAATGGGCTCATTCAGGCGAATTCAGTTCGCGAACGCAACGGAGTGGTCGAACTGGTGGCCAGTGAAGCCGTCAATCTGGGGGAGCAATCTGTTGTGAGCGCTGCTGGTGACGCCACTGGGAGCAGCGCTGGCGGTCAAATTACCATCAAGGCAGGACAAAGCTTTACCGATAAGAGTGGATCGCAAATCAATGTCTCTGGTGGTGCGGAAGGCGGAGCAGGTGGAACTGTGGAAGTATCTGCCGCGAAAATGTCTGCGATCAAATCCCAAATCATCGGTCAGGCCAAAACTGGTGAATCGGGAGGCAAGCTCCTGATTGATCCGGATTATATCACTTTGTCGAACGATGGCGGTGATAGCGCCGGAACCGGAACCGTCAATGCAGGGAACCCGCCCGGTACATTGAATCTAAACGTCAACAACGCGTTCATCGGCTTTTCTCAAATCACGTTGCAGGCAAACCGCGATATCAACCTGGCTACAGGCACGGTCTGGGACCTGAATGCGAGCACGGGAGTCAGCTCCGCGGGCAGTATTCTAAGTCTGCAAGCGGGTGGAGATATTATTTTTGGGCAATCTTCCAGCATCAAGGGTGGCACCGGTTGGTCGGTACAGATGGTTGCAGGCCGTGACTTCAGCCATGGGCTGGCGTTTGATGCGAAGGGCAATGTGACCAGCGGCGTCATAAGCGGCGTTGGCGGAATTTATTTCAGCGGGCCTACTGATGGAACCCGTCCCAACGGCAGCGGTTCGCTGCAAACATCCACCGGCTCAATACAGTTATTTGCGGGGAAGGAGATTTTGATCGGCAGCGGCTTCGTTCGCTCCATTGGCGGAGGCAGTGTTTTGTTGGATGCCTTGTCTGGCAATGTGGATGCAGGAACCGCGGGTGATCCGAATGGAATCAGTGCCTTCGACTGGCTGCGTAACGGGAATTATAAGAACCTTGATCTCAGCAAGGTTGGAGGCATTGCCACCACTGCCGGGGGAGATGTGAATATCACTGCTGGCGGGGATATAGTCAGCTTGCTTCCCTATACCGGGACTTACAGCACTAAAAAAGTATCCAACGTCAACCTGACTGCCGGTGGGAAGATTCTCGGCCGGTTTCAGGTGATGAATGGAACGGGCACCATTAATGCGGGGACCGATTTTGGTTCGGGAAGTTTGCCAGCGACGTTGAGCCTGGCGAAGGGGAGTTGGAATGTGACAGCCGGCCATGACGTTATATTGAATGAGGTGTTAAATCCCAAAGGAGTATTCAGCAAGGATTGCCTCAATCCCTTCCAGTTCGATTATGCGCTCGATTCGAAGGTCACTTTGAATGGCCGCAATTCGGTGCAGTTGATGGGAAACAAGCCGGCGGTTACTTCCGACAATTCTGATCGACTGCCGATCTATGCTCCCAGTTTGGAAATTACTGCCGGGGCCGGTGGTGTTCATTTGGGCAATGATGTCATCTTGTTCCCATCACCGAAGGGCAGTTTGAAAATCACCACCACAGATGGCGGATCATTACATGGCGGAGGAGTGCTCTCGTTGTCTGACGTTGCCCAATTGCAAGCCAATGCGCTGAATTACGCACGGCTCATAATGTCAGACAGCGGGAGCTCCGATTATAATACCTTCGCTTCAGGGCATGCCGCCATTCCGCTTCACAAGGCAGGCGGCGACGTGCCGGTTCAACTGTACATCAGCGGGGGCATAAAAAATCTTTATCTGCAATCGCCTGGACAGGCGATCATGAACGTGGGAGGCAATGCACAGAGTTTTTCATTTTCCGGACAGAATCTGAGTGCTAACGATCTCACCAGACTGAGCATCACGGGAGATTTCCTTACCCGAGGACGAACCACCACCGTTTCCCTCGGTGACGTGCCCAATGCGTTGGTTTTTGATCCCACCCAAACCATGATGGATGTGTTGGGAGCGGGGCTGAGTTACAATCCTTTCACCCATCAACTGACTTTCAACGGGGTCATGACGGAAGACCAGAGAAACTTTCTGCTTCATCCTTACGTGCAGGCACTTGATTACCTGGGAAATCGTGATTTTGATAACCAGGGGAATCCGATATTGGTCCCCGTGGTTTATACACGCGATACTGCTGCCATTAACCGGCTCTATCAACTCACCCAGGATGTTCCTCCATTGCAGGCTTACACTGGTTTGCAGGTAGGAGGCCCGGGCAGGTTTATTATCTCGGCCAGAAACATGGATCTGGGAACCACGCAAGGGATTCGCTCAGTCGGTCCTCAGAATAACCCCAACCTGGCTCGTATTTCATTGCGAGGAGCGGACATCGGCATTCAATTGGTGGGCGATCTGAATATGACCTCCTCCCAGATCGCTTCGTATAACGGAGGCAATATTAATGTGACTGCCGGAGGAAAACTTAACGTCGGGTCGCAGCAGGCGTTCGGCAGTGATGAGACACCCGAAGGGATTTACACGGGGCACGGAGGCAATGTAACGATCAACGCAATCGGAGACATCGAAGTAAATGGCTCCCGTATTGCGACGTATGACGGTGGGAACGTGAGGGTGACTTCCCAGACCGGCAGCGTGGATGCGGGCAACGGTGCCGCGGGGGTGTTTTACGTGGTCACCTCGGAAATCAATCCTTTGACAGGCCAGTTTGAAAACCACAGTGAAGAGTTTTTCGCAAGCGGGATTGTAACGCTGACAGGAGAGAGTTCCCACTCGATCGTCGGGAACATTTATGTTTCTGCGGCCAAGGACATTTTGGCCAACTCGGGCGGCATCCTGCAGATTCCCTTCCACGCTTCCAGTGCGGGAAACGCAATAGTGGAGTGTGTCGCCGGCCGCGATATCAGAGCCAACCTTTCGGGCATTATTGGAAATAATGTCAAACTGACAGCCGGCGGTGACATCCTAGGGTTGATCGTAGCCAGTCAGAATATTTCGATCGATGCAAAGCAGAGTGTGGACGTGACCGCGGTAGGCGCAGGTAACATCAAGGTCAGCGGAGGTGACAGTGTGACGGGCACGATTGTAGGCGGAGGCGATGTCAGCGTGTCCGGAGCGTTGATTAGTGCGGCGGTTTCTTCAGTTAACGGCAGCACTTCCACCACTGGCGATGCTAGCCAGGCAAAAATCGGTTCCTTCAATGGCGTTGCAGCGCCGGTAGCTCAAAAAATGACGGATGACGCTGAAAAGATGGTTGCTGATAAAAAAGACAGCCTTGTCCTGAACGATGAAGAAACCAAAAAGCGCACCGGCAATCGCGGGCCATTGCTGGCCAAGGCGACGGGACGCGTGACAGTGATTTTACCCAATGGTCAATAACCCCAACCTCTAAATACCGAATCTATGATGCATTTAACCCCCATGCTCGCCAGTGGCGCGCTGCAGTTTGCCTTCAGCAAGGCTACCCTCGAAGGCAAGATCACCATCTGCTGCTTGATTGTAGTTTCACTCTTCAGTTGGACGGTGATCATCACCAAAATCCGCCAACTCTATCGGGCTCGGAGGATGGCCAAAAAGTTTTATGAAAGCTATCGTTCCACCCGCGATCCCCTGGAGATATTTCGGAAGCAGGAGGAGTTTGATGGCGCACCTGCCAATGAAGTCTATTACACCGGGGCCGAGGAGCTGGACTATCACTTGAAGAACAATCCAGTGATGGTGAAAGGCCAGACGCGCATCAGTTCCGCCGGTTTCGATTCCGTGAAGGTGTCACTCGAACGTTCGGTGGGGACGGAATCGTTGAATCTGGAAAAGGGGATGATCGTGCTTTCGACGGCGGTTGCCGGTGGGCCCTTCATCGGGCTGTTGGGCACCGTATGGGGGGTTATGGAAACTTTTTCAGGTGTGGCCCGGGCCAACTCCGCGAGTTTGACCGCGATGGCGCCAGGTGTGGCGGGAGCCTTGATTGCCACCGTCGTCGGATTGCTCGTGGCGATTCCCGCCATGTTCGCCTATAACTTTATGGTCACCAGCATCCGGGCCATCACTCAGGAGTTGGATAACTTTGCCACGGAATACGTCACGCAGATTGAACACAAGTACGTGGACAACCGTTCGCTGGCTGATGAGATCACGCAGGCGCTCAAGCAGGAGAAGCAGTTTGAAGGCGCGCTGTCATGAAAAAGTATTCCAAGAGTGCGCATCATTCGCTCGGTGAACTCAACATCACCCCCTTACTTGACCTGGCGTTTGTGTTGCTCGTCATCTTTATCATCACCACGACTCCGGTCGTTAATGATTTGGAACTGAATCTGCCCAGCGCCAGTTCGCGGCCCAAGGATGCGCCCAAAAAGCCCAACTACGTGACGGTGGATGGGAGCGGGAAGATTTACCTCAACATGAAGGAAGTGGACTTGATCGCCCTGCAGCAACTATTGGTGCAGTTGCGCACGGAAGACCCGGATTTGAGTGTGGTGGTGCGGGGGGACAGCAAGATCCAGTATCAGAATATTGTCAACGTGCTGGATATTCTCCAGCAGGCGAACGTGAGCAAGGTCGGATTGGCGACGGAACCGGCGAAGAAGTAAGCGTATGGCGCGCAAAAAGAAAAACTCCTCCCGGGTCAACCTGGTCATCTCCGTGGTGGTGCACGGGGTGGTGGTGCTTTTGCTCGGTTTTTGGGCGGCGCATGAGGGGGTGTTGGGGACGAAGTTGAAGGAAATCACAGTGGCCATTGTACCGAAGGAAAAGCCGCCGGAACCGGAGAAGCCGCCACCGCCCAAGGTTGAGCCACCGAAGGAAGAACCCAAAGTGGTCGAACCGCCAAAGATAGTTGAGAACACGCCGCCACCGCCTCAGCAGCCGCCACCTCAATCTGCGCCACCCGCAAATACGGGGACAGCGCCTGTGAGTGCCGCGCCGGCACCGGCGGAACTGCCAGACTTTAACTTTAGTGATGGTGCCAAGATCGTGGAAACGAGCACCAATGCGCCGGTGATTTATTACAAGAGCCTGGTGGAATATGCACTGCGCTCCAACTGGGAGCGGCCGACAGATTTGCCAGATACTGGTTATGTGGCCGAGGTGGAAGTATCGGTCGATGCAGCGGGCCGGATCACCGGGAGCAATTGGAAAAAGGGATCCGGCGATAAGAAATGGGACGATTCCGTTAAAAGAGCGCTGGCGGCAACCAAGTCGCTCAATCGTCCCCCGCCGAAGGACTTTCCTGGTAAAGTGCTGGTGCGTTTTGATGTGCTCCCGGCGACGGAACTGATAGTGCAGTAGAGAGAGGCTCTGTTGAACGTTCCCAGTTTGCCGGGGGAAAGTGGTGCGTTTAAGCAGGGCGCTGTAGAGATAGCCCATTCATATTTGGTCTGATAGCTGACCGTGGGGCGCACTCCGCGCAGCGTCCAGCACCGCCGCACCACCGGGATCAGACCGTAGCGGTGTTCATCGGCCACCCACACGCGCACCGGTTTTCCACCAGCCACGTTCAAGCTCCTGAGCCGTTCGCAGAGCTACTGCTGAAACCGAGAGTTGGCGTCCGCGTCTTTTTGCGCGTGAGTCTTGCGCGGCACCTTTCAAGACTGCGCCCAATTTTCCCAGCCAGTAATATACCCCTTTGACTGAGAGTTGGGTCGCATGCTGCTGCTCCAGCCAGGCCTGAACTTCCCGGGCTCGCTTCCAGCGTCCGGCCTGAAGTCCAGCCACCAACTCCTTGAGAACCACTCCCTGAATCTGCGTGGGTTGACCACCGCCATGTCCGCGCTTGAGCAACTCCTCCACACCACCAGCCTTCAAGGCATCAACCCAATTAAAGAACTGTCGCCGGCTCACTCCCAACTGCCCGGCAATCTGCGCCGCAGTGAGCTCGCCACTGGCAGTGGAGACTGAAAAAACCATGACATTTGTGAGGAGGAAATTCGTTGGTTATTGAGTACAGGGTACTTTTGATTTGAGTCGGCGTTGTCGGCCAGGGCTGGCAGGATTCCATTGGATCGGGCGCGCTGGCTTGAGCTTTTTGTCCTTCCGGACGGGGTCTTTCCAGACGGGCTTCCCGCCGGCGTCCTTCGCCACTCACAGATCCACTCTGGGATATGCTCGTGTCTCACTCCTTGTCGGGGACAAAAATCTGCTGCGCCATCGCACACCTCCCAATGGAACGCTGCCAGCCTGCCGCTATCTTCCAGACAGAGCCTGCGGCCTCCGCCTTGCCTCAATCAAAAATCTCTCCTGCCAATCGGAAATTTCGTTCGGCATTCGGTATAGAACTCAGGACTGCGATATGTGCCGGTCATCTGATAGACATTCGTTGTTCACCTTGTCTCCTCCGAAAGTAGTAGAAGCAAATCATCCCTTCGCAGCGCGGAAAATTCGCCCACCTGGTCAATAGCGCCGGACAAGACGAGACGCCATGCTCTTGCGCATAAATCCCGATTACGGGAACGAATGATTATGAGCGTAAATGCGACAGACGAAGGCCTGTTAACACATCAAACAGCTGTGCGGTCATTTTCAATGATCACCGGCCGCAGATGTCTTCAGGTGTTGCAAGCATTCATCGGCACGACCTGCTCAACAACCCGGAAGCGCAGTTGAATCTCTTGAAAGCACAAGAATAACGCACAAAGGAAGATCTCCAATGAACACGATCACTACCAAGGACGGCACACAAATATATTTCAAAGACTGGGGCGCTGGTAAGCCAGTCGTTTTCAGTCATGGCTGGCCGCTGAGTTCGGACAGTTGGGAGTCGCAGATGTTTTTCCTCGCTTCCAGGGGCTATCGCTGCGTCGCGCATGATCGCCGGGGTCATGGCCGATCCAGCCAGCCTTCGGGGGGCAATGACATGAACACCTACGCCGACGACCTTGCTGCGCTCATGGAAAAGCTCGACTTGAAAGAAGCAGTGTTGGTGGGTTTTTCGACCGGCGGGGGTGAGGTGGCACGCTATATCGGACGGCATGGCACAAAACGGGTTGCCAAGGCTGTGCTCATTTCTTCAGTTCCGCCATTGATGCTGAAGACGCCAGCCAATTCCGTCGGACTGCCAATCGAGGTTTTCGATGGATTCCGCGCCGCATTTCTTGCAGATCGTTCACAGTTCTTCAGGGAAGTGGCCAGCGGTCCGTTCTTCGGCTTCAACCGGCCTGGGGCAAAGGTTTCTCAAGGCATGATCGACTCATGGTGGTTGCAGGGCATGATGGGTGGCCACAAAAATACTTACGAATGCATCAAGGCTTTTTCGGAAACCGACTTCACCGAGGATCTGAAAAAGTTCGACGTCCCGACGCTTGTCATTCATGGCGACGATGACCAGGTCGTCCCCATTGATGTAGCTGGCCGCGCTTCTGCAAGGCTTGTAAAAGGCGCGAAGCTGATTGTTTACCCGGGCGCGCCGCACGGCATCACCGATACGCACAAAGACAAACTCAACGCGGACCTTCTCGCTTTCATCCAGTCGTGAGCGGGAAGTCGCAACCAATTCCATGGCGCACAATCCGTTGAAAGTTCGCCGAATGCGCGCCGCCGGCTCAAACAATCCAGGATAACAATCATTTCCTCACACAACCAAACATCAACAAAAACATAGAAAGAATCAGACCATGCCTAATTATCATAAACTGTTCACGCCGCAGGATAGCGCCATCGTGTTCATTGACCATCAGCCGCAGATGACCTTCGGCGTGTCGAGCATTGAACGGGCTTCATTGATCAACAACGTCACACTGCTTGCGAAGGTTGCAAAGGAATTCGACGTGCCGGCTGTATTGACCGCTGTCGAGACTGAGTCGTTCAGTGGTTACATATGGCCACAACTGCTGGATGTGTTTCCCGGCCAGCAGGTCGTGGAGCGCACCTCCATGAACTCCTGGGACGACGCCGGTTTCCGCAAGGCCATTGAAGCCACTGGGCGCAAAAACATCATCATGACCGGCTTGTGGACCGAAGTCTGCGTGACCTGGCCGACCATCGAAATGCTGGCCGCAGGTTATAACATCTATGTTGTCGAAGATTGCTGCGGTGCTACTTCACCAGCGGCGCAGGAGGCAGCGTTGTCTCGCATGGTTCAAGCCGGCGCGGTGCGCCTCACAACGATTCCGGCTTTGCTCGAATGGCAGCGGGATTGGGCAAAACATGAGCATTATGACAACCTGATGGCATTGCTCAAACAGCAGGGAGGCGCTTATGGCGTGGGAGTGGAATATGCCTACACGATGGTCCACCATGCGCCCCAATCGGCGAAGAAACCACAGATCGTGCCCAAGAAGGTGCAGCCAGCAACACCTCAACTCATAACCGTTCGAGATGGAGCGCGATGAAAAGCAAATTAACTCTGGCCAGTCTTACATATGCCCTGCTGCTCACGGTCGCGTGTGCTGCCGACACGGGCGTGATGCCAAAGGAAAATGTATTTTCCACCAGGCCGCTTGGCATCAAAGTATCCATCAAGATGGTAGGCCCTTATATGGAGCCTGCTGACTTGCAAATGATCTGCCTCTTCAAGCATAAGGCTTCTGGAGACACTTACCAAGGCGCGGCCAAGGAGACTGATGGGAAGCTAAGCGGAATTCTCTCCTCTCTGCGGAACCGAGGCGAATTTGTCGGGGAACTCGGCGAGACGGTTCTCTTCACACCGTCCAAAGGCTCGATTCCGGCAATGCGTTTCATGGTGATTGGATTGGGGGAGGAGAAGGACTTGTCATTGGATGCCTTAAAGGTGGTCGGCCGCATTGCCGCACGCGAAGCAGTTCGACTCAAGGCCAAACATGTTGCGTGGGCGCCCGTGATTCGCGACGAAGGCAACTCGGCGATTGCAGTTGGCGAAGGCGACCGCGTCTTCGTCGAACAACTGCTGGCTGCGTACGACACAGAGAAGCGTTTGCAGGCGCAAGGGCTTGCTCCGCAGTTCAGTGTCGAGGACCTCGTAGTGGAAGCCGGACCGGCCTTCTTCGACGATGCGGTAAAGCAGGTTGGTGCGGGTATTGAATCAACCACGGCCGAACTCGCCAAGCGAAGCTCTGCGCCCTACACATCGACTAATAAATGACATGAGGCGGTTGATTTGGCTCACCTCGTTACTGCTGGCTTTGCCATCAGTCGCACCAGCAGATGACATGGTAAAAGAAACTTCAATTCCACCGCCTGCCTTTAAGGTATTGCGATTCGACGAGAATTATTCCTGCCTGACCAATGAGGCCAATCGTGGTGATATTTTTGATCCAATCAAATATATTCCACTCCGCCGGGATGATTCGAGTTGGTATCTGAGCTTTGGGGGAGAGCTGCGTGAGCGCTTTGAGAGCACGCACGATGTTAACTTCGGCATTGATTCAGGGCCGGATTCCTACTGGCTCCAGCGGATTACGCTACAAAGCGACCTTCATCTTGGAGATCACTTTCGCATCTTTGCGGAAGGGATCTCCGGGGTGATTGCAGGTGAGAGCGAACCTGCACCTCCAGTGCAGGATAATCCAATTGACCTCCAGTTCGCCTTCGCTGATGTGACGCCTTTGCTGACCTATGACCAGCACCTCACTCTGCGTGCGGGTCGCTTCGGCATGAGTTTCGGATCGGGGCGGCTCGTTGCAACACGGGCAGCCCCAAACATTCCATTCAGATTTGATGGATTCGAGATGCTTTATTCACGGCCACTATGGGAAGCCACTGCATTTCTTACGCAGCCCGTCAGGGATTCGGGCCATTTTGACGGTGAGAATCACTCGACCACCTTTTGGGGATTGTATGTCACGCACTGGTTCGATACGCCGCACAAACTCGGCCTCGATTTTTACTATCTCGGCATCAAGAACGACCATGCAAGGTATGCTTCCGGAAGTGGCGAAGAGAAAAGACATTCGTTTGGCGCGAGGGAATTTGGGTATTGGAATCACTGGGATTGGAATGCTGAAGAAGTCCTGCAGGTAGGAAGCTTCGGACATGATTCAATCCTGGCCTGGACGGCGAGCCTGGATGGAGGTTACACCTGGGATGTGACCTTTGCGCCAAGGCTCGGCTTGAAGGCAGACGTCACGAGTGGGGATGGAAACAAGAACGATGGGCGGCAGGAAACCTTCAACGCGCTCTTCTTCAAATCCGGCTATTTTAATGATGCAAGTCTTCTGCGCCCTCAAAATATCATCGATGTTCATCCGAATGTTGCGCTCAATCTGACCCGGAGCGTGTCTCTCAATGGAGGGGTGGATGTATTCTGGCGTTATTCACGAAACGATGCCGTTTATGCGGTTCCTGGTTTCATTGCCATTCCGGCCCTGCACACAGACTCCCTCTACGTCGGAACAGCACTCGACGCAAATCTGGAGTGGCGAATCCAAAGGCATGTGAGTTTCGCCGCGTCCTACGTCCACTTCTTCACGGGAAACTACGTGCATGCGGCCGGGGGGCACGATGTGAATTACGTCTCAACGACTCTCAGTTTTCTCTTTTAAAGAACCGCATGAATGCACCAAACAAAACCTGCCCCATTCACGTTGCAATCACGCGACGGGTGAAACCCGGTTGCGAAACAGAATTCGAGGCAGCGCTTCGGCAGTTCTTAAAGAGTTCATTTGCACACCGCGGAGTGCAGGGGGCAAACATGATCGTGCCATCCCCCGGTTCTGAGTCTCGTGAGTATGGAATTCTCCGGACTTTTACCAATGAACACGAGCGCGACGCATTCTATGAGTCTTCAATATTCAAGGAGTGGAACGAACGCATCCAACCATTGACCGAAGGAGAGCCTGAACATCGAGAGATCACGGGACTGGAAGCCTGGTTTCGCTCTCCACAGAAGCCGCCGCCGCGATGGAAGATGGCATTCCTCACCTGGGTTGCCGTATGGCCGGTGAGCATGGCTGTGCCTGCCGTGCTGAGTCCGTTGCTGGCACAGGGTGTTCCGCCTTTAATTTTCGCCGGAGTAGTTGCCCTTGGCATCGTAATTATCCTCACCTGGGGAGCGATGCCTTTGCTGGTCCGAGTTGCCCGGGGCTGGCTGTAACCAAAATAAATGAACCAATGGAAAAACATGAGCACAACAACCAACGCCGACTTGTTCTTATTTAATGGCCGTATCACAACCCTCGATTCGAAGCATCCTAACGCCAGTAGTGTCCTGGTTAAAGACGGTCGCATTGTGGCAGTAGATGCTGCTGCCGACTCTCAACGCCAACCTGGAACGAAAGCCATCGACCTGAAAGGAAGGAGAGTCGTTCCGGGACTAAACGATTCGCACCTGCATGTTATTCGCGGCGGCTTGAATTATAATATGGAGCTGCGCTGGGACGGAGTGCCTTCCCTGGCTGACGGTTTGCGGATGTTGCGGGAACAGGCGCAACGCACACCACCTGGGCAGTGGGTTCGTATTGTTGGTGGATGGAGCGAGTTTCAATTTGCCGAACGCCGAATGCCCACACTGCAGGAGATCAATGATGCCGCCCCGAACACGCCGGTCTTCATTCTGCACCTGTATTGCAGAGCCCTGCTGAATCAGGCCGCGCTGCGTGCCTGCGGTTATACCAAGGATACTCCCAATCCGCCGGGCGGTGAAATCCAGCGTGACCACCAAGGCAATCCAACCGGCCTGCTCATCGCGCGGCCGAATGCCACAATTCTTTATGCGACGCTTGCCAAAGGACCGAAGCTTCCGCCGGAACATCAAATGAATTCCACGCGTCACTTCATGCGCGAACTAAACCGGCTCGGTCTCACCAGCATCATTGACGCGGGCGGCGGATTTCAAAATTACCCGGAAGACTACGCGATCATCGAAGAACTGCACAAGCGGGGCGAGATGACGCTTCGTATCGCCTACAATCTCTTCACGCAAAAACCGAAGCAGGAAATGGAGGATTTCTCGCGCTGGATCAGGATGACGGGGCCGGGCAGGGGCGACGACTTCTTCCGGTGCAATGGCGCAGGGGAAATGCTTGTGTTTTCAGCAGCGGATTTTGAAGACTTTCTCGAACCTCGCCCCAATCTTCCCGAAACGCTGGAAAGCGAATTGAAGGGAGTTGTATCGCTGCTGGCCACCAACAAATGGCCGTTCCGCCTGCACGCGACCTATGACGAGAGCATCACGCGTTTCCTGAACGTCTTCGAGGAAGTCAATCGCGAAGTGCCGTTCAAAGGTTTGAACTGGTTCTTCGACCATTGCGAAACCATTTCCGACCGCAACCTGGAACGCGTCAGGGCTTTGGGTGGCGGTATTGCCATTCAACATCGCATGGCGTTTCAAGGTGAATACTTCATCAATCGTTACGGGAAGGAAGCCGCCGAGCACACGCCACCCGTGCGGAAGATGTTGAAGCTCGGCATTCCGGTCGGCGCGGGCACCGATGCCACGCGTGTCGCCAGTTACAATCCATGGGTCTCGCTCTATTGGATGGTGACCGGCAAAACCGTAGGCGGAGTTTCCATGTATCCCGATGCGAACCGGCTCTCGCGCGAAGAAGCGCTTCGGCTCTATACTCAGGGCAGCAGTTGGTTTTCAAGCGAGAGCGGCAGAAAAGGAGCAATTGCGCCTGGCCAATTGGCTGATTTCGCCGTGCTCACTGAAGATTATTTCTCTGTGCCGGAGGATCAGATCAAAGGTATCGAATCCGTTCTTACGGTTGTTGGTGGTAGGATTGTTCACGCCACGGACGAGTTTGTTTCTCACGCGCCACCGTCGATTCCGGTGTTGCCGGAATGGTCGCCGATTAAGATCTTCGGTGGTTACGGCGCGCCGCTGGACATCCGCAAGGCCGCGCGGGCCGGAGTCCCGGTTGAGCAGCACCGCCACAGCGCCGATTGCCATCAACACGGTTGCGGTCATGCGCTTAAACAACTCTTTACCGCCGCCGAGATGGCCCGCAACCAATACGCCGACTTCTTCGGGTTGGGTTGCGACTGTTTCGCCTTTTAAGGTATTTATGGATCTGGTTAAAAAGTCCATGACGGTGGAACCAAGCGGCACAGCTGCAAGCCTCGGACATCTTTTCTTCCGAGTTTCGGCGGGGCTGATGATATTTTACATCCATGGTTTCCATAAAATGGAAGGCTGGATTGCCTATCTCCAGCACGGCACGCCCTGGAAATTGGCCGAGGAAGTAGCAGGAATGCGCTTCCCAGCGCCACTCGGGTCGGCGGTTGCGGCAACACTCGTGCAGTTAATCTGCTCATTGTTTATCGTCGTTGGACTGTTCACACGAATAAATGCCGCATTGCTAGTCTGTGCCCTCAGTGGTGCCATTCTTCAGAACCTGCTGGCCAGTCGCGATCCACAACTGGCAATTCTTTACACGCTTGCCGTAATGACGCTCGTGTTCATGGGCGGCGGACGATTCTCGCTGGATGCGCTGGTGCCATCACCAAAAGAAAAGCAATTACGAACCTGATTCTGGATCAAACCCCTTCAGACCTTCTCCACCGCGCCGGGCGGCAGGTGGAATGACAAATCACCCACAACCTGACCAAAGCCATCGCACCGAACCTATGGAACCAGCACATTACAAATCGCACAGGAGACCCCGAACCAGACTGCCGTTGATTGCCGCTGTGGGCTGCCTGATGATTGAAATCGCACTGGGGCAGCCGATCACGCCGGCGGCAACCAACGGGGCGCCACAAACAGTTCCACCCAGCCTTGCCGGAGATTCCATCGTCCTTCCGTCCGGGTTCAACGATCCCATTGAGCCTTTTAATCGCGCCATTTGGGGGTTCAACACGGGTTTTATGACGTCGTTGGTGAGGCCGACCTCCAAGGTGTATCGGCGCGTGGTGGCCAAGCCCGTGCGCACGGGGATTGGGAATATGGGCAAAAACCTGACCTATCCGGGACGACTCGCCAATAACATGTTGCAAGGAAACTGGGTGGGGATGAGTCAGGAAACGGAACGTTGTTTGTGTAACACCGTGTTGGGCGTGGGCGGGTTCTTCGATGTGGCGACGCACTGGGGCGTGCCCAAAAACGACGCGGATTTTGGCCAGACCTTCAGGAAATGGGGCTGGCAGCCGGGGTGTTATCTGATGCTGCCGGTTTTCGGACCGAGCGACGGGCGGGACGCCACCGGCCTGGTCGGGGACATGGCCGCCAACCCGCTGACCTACTTTGCCCCCTATAGCTACATCGGTTCCGGGGTCGCGGCCAATAACTTCGGTGACACCGTGGAGGGGGCCGTGCGCTTCAGCCAGGCCGAGGCGGATTCATATTCGATCCTGCAATACGCCTGGAGCTTTGGGCACGAAAACCGGCGGGTTGACTGGCGTGTGGATGGAAGCAAAGACGAAGCGGCGCTGGAAACGCTGCAATCCATCTTCTTCACTTATACAAACGCCGAATTTCCAGCCCTGGGCAAAACACGATCGGTATTAATCCCCGCCACCGGGAAGAAATTGGACTTCACCTTCTGGCTGCAACCGGGCCCTGCGCCGGTCGTGTATCTGGTGCCTGGTTTTGGCGCCCATCGCCTGGCCGGGAATGAGCTGGCGCTGGCCGAACTTCTCTACCAGAACGGTTTCTCCCCCGTCTGCATCAGCAGCACGTTCCATCCCGAATTCATGGAGCACGCCTCGACCACCGACCTTCCATCCTATCCACCCGTCGGCGTGCGCGACGTGCACGTCGCACTGACTCAGATCGACCGCCGTTTGGAGGAATTGTATCCGCATCGCCTGGGCGCAAGGGCTCTGATGGGTTACTCCATGGGAGCATTCCAGACGTTGTTCCTGGCAGCGACAGCAGCCACCAATGACACTCCATTGCTCAAATTTGACCGTTACGTCGCCATCGATGCCCCGGTTCGTTTGCGGTACTGTGTCACCAATGTGGACCAATTTTACCAGGCGCCATTGGCCTGGCCCGCCGGAGAGCGAACCGCCAACATTGAAAACACGCTGCTCAAGGTTGCGGCCTTGGGCGCGCACCCCCCGGCACCAGGGTCCGTCCTGCCATTCAACGAAATTGAAAGCAGGTTCCTGATCGGCCTGGGCTTCCGTTTGACGCTGCGGGACATGATTTTCAGCAGCCAATTGCGCCACAATCAAGGCGTGTTGAAACATCCGCTCAAAAAATCAAGACGACACGCCGCGTACGAGGAAATCATGCATTACTCCTTTTGGGATTATATCGATAAGTTTGTGAGTCCTTATAACCAGGCCAGAGGCATCGAGATTGCGAATCCGGAGACGGTGAGGCGGGGCACGGATCTGCGCACCTATTCGGCCGAACTACAGGACAACCATAATATCCGGGTCATCGCGAACCGGAACGATTTTCTCCTGGCGACTGAGGATCTTGATTGGATCGAGGCCACATTCGGACCAGCACGCGCGACACTCTTTGAGCGGGGCGGCCATATGGGCAACCTTTCGCAGCCAGTCGTACAGCGGGCCATTCTGGAGGCGCTTGATGGCCTGGCAGAAATCCAAAAGGCGTCAAAAACGCAGGGAACGATAAATGGCATTGTTGGGAGGAATCGATGCCTGGCGAGAGCGCAATTACCCGACAGAATTGCGCGCGGTTGCACTGACTTAAGTCCGCGTCCGGAAAGCGGTTCAAAGAAAGAAAATTCCTATGAAAACTAATGACCGTACCGAACTGCCAAAGCAAGACTTCATCATTCGTGTTCACTTGACGGACGGCTCGGTTGAGTCCTTCACCGCGGACAAAGCTCAGGGCCACAAAATATGGGAAAGCACGGAACCGGCGCGGTTATTTGCCTCACCAAGGCTTGTTCTGGCAGGTGAGAATTCCAAGTCCGTGTTTGTCTCCGCCCAGGTTCTGCGGGTGGATTTCCTGCAGAAAACCCATGATTGCTGGCAATTCCCTGGCGGCTACGCCGACATCGTCGAATTGTCGGAGGCGGAATTCAAAAAGCATGTGCACCTCGACCAGCCAGAGCTGATGGCAAAGCGTGAACAGCCGACGCCGGTAGGCGATCTCCTGGTGTCATTTCTCAAGTTGCGCATGGTGGGAGGCAAGGCGCTTTTTCTCATGGTCGAATTTCCGGTCAAGCTGTCGGCCGAGAGCCAGTCCTTCATGCAGTTCATGTTATCCAAAACTACAGTCCATATGCGGCTGCGCGGTGGAGGAGTAGGGGTTGTGAACCTGGCAAACCTGGCCGCTTACACAGTCTATCCGGGCGTGGCACAAATTCCCGCCGATGCATGGCTTGTCGAACCCGTTTTGAGTTCATCTGACCGAAACCCTGGGACTCCATTGTGAAGGACAATCATCAAACTCCATGACTTATTTATGAACACCCGACTTAACAAAACCCGGAACGACATCCGCGAGCCGAGCCGCCGCCCGATGGTCGATTTATTGAACCAACAACTGGCCGATGCGCTCGATCTTGGTCTACAGGCCAAACAAGCGCATTGGAATGTCAAAGGTCCGCACTTTATCGGCCTGCATGAACTGTTCGACAAAATCGCCGGGGAGTTTGATGAGTTCACCGACGACATTGCCGAACGCCTGGTTGCACTCGGCGGTGTCGCGCAAGGCACGATTCAAACCGTCTCGAAGCATTCCCGGCTCGCAGCTTATCCCTTGGACCTGGCATCCGGGCAAGGACATGTCTCGGCACTATCAAGCGCGCTGGCGCAGTTCGGCACCTCCACCCGCTCAGCAATTGACACAGCAGGCAAAGCCGGTGAGGCGGACACTGCGGATTTGTTCACAGAAGTCTCGCGTGGCGTGGACAAACTGCTATGGCTGGTGGAGGCGCACATACAGTCGAAAGACTAGGCTCGCGCTCCAGCGTTACCAAGCCGGATCACCGCACTTTCTCCGGGCGCCCGGCGCCCACCGGGCTGGACTGCGGATCGCGATCCGTTTTATCTCGAAACCAGCGTTCCGGGGATCTTCGTTGCCGGTGATGTCCGTCATCGCTCCGCCAAAGGCGTCACCTCGGGAGTGGGGGAAGGTGCCATGGCGGTGAAGCTCGTTCACCAATACCTCGGCCTGCTATGACCATGAGCCCGATTGAACTCCAACAGGTCCGTTCCACGCCTCTGTTTGCCGGATTGACCGATGCGCAACTGGGTTGCTTGGAACCGGGTGAAGTGATTGAAGTGCCGGCTGGCGCGGTCCTGGGTGCCGAAGGGGAACGAACCGGGTTCTTTCATGTCCTGCTCGAAGGGGAAGTTCGTATCACGCGCACCTACGATCGCCAGTCAATCCTCATGGCGGTCACCAAGCCGGGAAACTACCTGGGGGAAACCATGCTCCTGCTGGACAATCGAATTCGAATCCCGCCCCGGCGAAACCCGTTTCAAAGTCCGACTTCCCATCCACCATGAACAAGCCTCCACTCCTCCCCCTTAAGCCAATGAGGTTTCAGCGGGCATTTGCTTTGATCACTGGTGGTTCAGCGCATTGTCCGGAGAATGCGTGGTTCACGAAATAGGCTCGGAATGCCAGTGATCAATTCAAAACCCGCTTTATACACAATGAGTTCCGCGGGTAAACCTTGACTTCGTCGGTACGCTTTAGCTCACACGAAGTTTTAAAACCGGCTTCTGCCAATTGAGGCATGACATTTAATCCTGCGATCTGGTAAGATCAGATAAAGATGTACCATGAGTTACGTTTCGTGCATGATCCAGACACAGCGGCAGACAAGTTATGTTATTAAAGACTGAACTTGAACTCGGGCGTCAAGAACCGGAACGTCGGCGAATTCGCCAGTGCGGCAATGGATTCGGCTTGACGCACAAAAAGTATTCCACCCAGAATGTGTTTGTTTGGCATCAGCGGCAGCGCGAGATTTCTTCTGGATTGTTTTGAGCAACATGTGCCGCGTACGCAGTTACACTTCGTTTTCCCTGGCAATGGTCTGGACGGCTGTTGCGTATTTGCTTTTTGTCTGTCAGGCGCTGGCTTTGGATTCTCACAAGTCCATAATACAGTTTTCACATCGGGCCTGGGGAGGCGCGGATGGCGTTGATCAGGTCAATTCGATTTGTCAGACGAGTGAAGGATATCTCTGGGTTGCGGCGCTTAACGGATTATTCCGATTTGACGGCGCTGCGTTCACCGCGTGGGAGCCCAAGGCGGGCGAACCCGCTTTACCGGGTGTGCCTGATGAACTGTTGGGTACCAGGGACGGCTCCCTCTGGATTGGGAGTGTCGGAAACGTCACTTTGTTGCGCGATGGGCATTCCAAGGTATTTGTTCTGCGGAATCCTTCGGAGCGGGCGCGAGTGTTTGCGCTTTGTGAACGCAAGGATGGCGGCGTTTGGGCGGGTACTTCCTTGGGCTTGTATAAGTTCACTGGAGAAGACTGGCGGAAAGTCGGCCCCGAAAGCGGCCTTCCTGACGTAGCGGTTTGGGCTGCGATGGTGGATGGTGAGAACACGCTATGGGTCGCATTGAGCGATCGAACACAGACCCCGCCAGGTGCAATCGCGTTTCTTCGCCAAGGTGAGACACGCTTTCAAGTGGGTAACGAACGCTTTGCGGAGGCGGCGAAACTGGCGCGGGCGCCGGATAGGAAAGTCTGGACGGCCCAGACGATGCGATCGGTGAGGGCATTCACACACGATCAGCAGGAAATTCACTTTGTCGCTCCGGAGATTCGCGTGGGAGCCTCATCGGTTCTGGTCGATCGCAATGGAACCCTGTGGATCGCCACGGTTGGCGATGGCCTGCGCCGGGTTAGAAATACGGCATCCCTGGGAAGCGAGGACATTGGCCAGTTCAGCGACGCGGTCGAAAAATTTACTCAAAAAGACGGCCTCTCGAGCGATCTCGTGAACTGTATTTTCGAAGATCGGGAGGGAGTTGTCTGGTTTGGGACTTCAGCGGGTCTGGACTGCTTTCGTGAAAATAAAATTACGCCTTTATCCGTTCGGGAGGGACTGCCCTTTGACCAGAATTTATCGGTCCAGGCGACACTGGATGGAAGTGTTTGGGTCGGTGCGAGGCCAGGCGGCTTTATTCAAATCAATGCCAGGGAAAATCAATTCCTCGAGCGTGGCTGGCTCGACCTCTTGGGCAAAGCTGCTGGCTCTCGAAGTGTTCAGTGCTCGTATGCCGATCCTGGCGGCGATTTGATTCTTGGAACTGGACTCGGTGTCGCGGTCCTCAAACCCAAGGGCGATGTTGCCACACTCTTGCCTGAAGTGCCTCATATGAAGAACGTCCTGGCGATCACTAGCGATCTAGAAGGAGGTCTCTGGTTGTGTGATCGATTCATGGGTGTGTATCGCCTGCTTAACCATGAGGTGAAGAATTTTCCGGAACTCCACCGCGAGGCGGATGGCTGGGCATCTGTGGCACATACTGATAGCAAAGGCCGAGTGTGGATTGGGCTTACAACCGGGGAGGTCGCACTCTGGGAGGGAGAACGGTTTCGTCTTTTTTCGGGAAAGGACGGCCTCTTTACCGGGCAGATTACAGCCATCATGAGTGATTCCAAAGGAGATGTTTGGTTTGCGGGGAAGGGCGGAATCAGCCGTTTTCGGAACGGTCGTTTTCAAACACTGGATCACCGGAACGGCCTGGCATTTGATGATTTTTTTACCGGTTTGGTGGATGATGACGGAAATTTTTGGATGGCGGGCGCGGGTGGTATCCTCCGGTTCACCGCAAGCGAACTTGAGACCGCAATGTCGGATTCAGGCCGGGTTACCGGTGAACTGTATGATTTGAACGACGGGCTTCGGGGCGTTGTTCGGCATTTTCCCTATGGCTACCGAGGCGCTGGCTACCCGGTTGCCACCAAGAGTGCAGATGGCAAACTTTGGTTTGCAACCACAGCCGGTCTGGCCGTGATCGACACTCATAATATTCCCAAGAATCCATTGCCTCCTCCTGTTCGGATTCAGCAAGTGATCGCTGGCGGGAGAACTTACATACCTTCAGCCAATCTGAAATTTCCGCATGGGATCCGGGATATAGAGATTGATTACGCTGGCCTTAGTTTCAGCAACCCCGCGCGGGTGCGCTATAAGTATAAACTGGAGGGCTACGATGAAGATTGGAAGGACGCGGGAACTCGACGCCAGGCCTTCTACTCGAACTTGCAACCCAAGACATATCGATTTCGCGTCACTGCCTGCAATGCTGATGGAATATGGAATGAAACAGGCGACATGATTGAGTTCGCCGTCCCGCCGGCATTTTACGAAACCGCATGGTTCCATTTGGTTTGCGGCGTACTGGTGATGACTGCTCTTGTCAGCCTTTACATTTGGCGTGTCCGTCGCCTAAAGGCCAGGCAGGAAAGATTGCAGAAGGCTCGTGACCAACTGGCAGCCACCAACAACTCCCTCCAGAGCGAGATCGAAGAGCGCAAACGGGCAGAGTCTCAGTTGCGTCATAGCGAAACCTCGTTGGCTGAGGCGCAACGGCTCAGTCACCTCGGCAGTTTTAGCTGGAAAGTGGCGACGGGAGAGCATTTTTGGTCCCATGAGACATTTTCTATTTTTGGATATGACGCGAAAATCCGGCCCAGCCTGGAGCTTATGCTCAAACGACTTCACCCGGAAGATATTGCCTCGGTTCAACAGGCACTGGATCGCGCGACACGAGATGGCACAAACCTGAATTTTGAACATCGCCTTCTGATGCAGGGCGGTGAGATCAAGCACGTCCAGGTTTTGGCTCAACCCACAAGAACCGGGACGGGAGAGTTGGAGTTTACTGGCGCAGTCATGGATATCACGGAACGCAAGCAGGCAGCTGAAGCATTGCGTGCTTCGGAACACCTCGCCCGCGGGCAGCTCGATGCGCTGTCGCATGCTCTGGACTCAATGGCTCAGGAGTCAAACCCTGATAAACTGCTGGAACATGCGCTGCGTGCAATAGTTGAGCTATCCGATGCGCATAGTATTAGCGTATGGATAAGAACCAGCGACAGCCGGCGGTTGGATCGTGTTGCCTTACTTGAGGGCGGGCATTTCGTAAGTATTGGAAACGTATCTCATTCCTCCGTGGCGATTTCAAAAATTGCTCTGAATCATCCGGTCTGGGAAGAAATCTTTCGCACACACCAGCATGCCGTTCTGGAAGATATGGAAGGCGAAACCGCCCGAATTTGGGTTGGATCGGATCCCGCAATAGGGCATCAAATGCTGGAAGACTCGGATCGTGATCCAGTGATGGTCACCCTCAAGAAATACCTGCATGAACTCGGAGTTCGCACGGTTTTGTTTGTTCCGATGTTGATCGCAGGGCACGTGGAGGGAATCGTCAGCATCCGGTTTACACGAAAGCGTTCTTTTCGCCGTGAGGAAATCGAACTGCCTCAGGCGCTCGCCCATCAGGCCATGCTCGCAATTCAGTTGATGCGACTTTCCCAGCAAAGCCGCGAAGCTGCGGTAATGGCGGAGCGAAACCGGATGGCGCGCGACATTCATGATACACTGGCCCAGGGATTTACTGGTGTGATCGTTCAGTTGGAGGCGGCCGCAGATGCCGGGTCCCAAGGATTGGTCGTTGAGGTGGCGGAGCATCTCAATCGTGCTGGTGATCTTGCGCGCGAGAGCCTGCGCGAGGCGCGACGTTCGGTTCGAGCACTTCGGCCATTGGCCTTGGAGGGAAAGAACCTCTTTAAAGCGCTGGAAGGTCTGATCCAGAAGATGACCGCAGGCACAACAATGCGGGCAAAATTTGATTTGCAGGGTGAACCTTGTGTAATCCCCTCTGAATGGGAGGATAACCTTCTGCGTATTGGGCAGGAAGTTTTTACCAATGCACTCCGGCACGCACGTGCCAGTGAATTCAAAGCACGGCTCGTGTTTAGTGCCCAGGCGCTTCAATTGGAACTACAGGACAACGGGCAAGGCTTCGATCCAGCCCGTCAACATGATGGATTCGGTCTTTTAGGAATCAGGGAACGTGTTGAAAGCATGCGAGGACAATTAAGCATTCAAAGCACGAATGGTGAAGGTACGGCGGTTTTGATTATTTTGCCACTTACAGAAAACGTACAGTAATCAGATTTATGAGCACAGTTTCGAAAAAGCAAGCGGCAAACGAACAGTCGCAAAAGATACGCATCCTTGTTGCGGACGACCACGTCACTGTTCTCGAAGGACTGGTCGCGATCATCGGTCGACAACCAGATATGAGTGTGGTGGCGCAAGCTTCAAACGGACGCGATGCAGTAGCCCGGTGGCAGGAACACCGTCCCGACGTAGTCCTGATGGACCTGCGAATGCCTATCCTGGATGGTGTGGGTGTAATTGATGAGCTCCGACGGATGACTGACTCCGCCCGGGTGATAATACTGACAACGTTTGATAGTGATGCCGACATTTCCCGGGCGATTAAGGCCGGTGCGAAGGGTTATCTGTTGAAAGATGCGGCGCGCGAGGAATTACTTGAGTGCATTCGCAAAGTGTATTCCGGTGAAACCTCCATTCCCCCTTCGCTGGTGACCAAACTGGCAGCTGGCATCAGCAGCGAATCTCTGACAAGTCGTGAGTTGGCCGTGCTTTCATTGCTGGCGCTCGGCAAAAGCAACAAGGAAATCGGTGTAAAGCTCTACATCAGCGAAACCACTGTGAAATCCCATCTGCGTAGCATTTTTGCCAAGCTGAATGTAATCAGTCGCACCGAGGCCATTGCGACCGCAAGCCGGCGCGGGTTGGTTCAGCTAAAGTGAATCGACCGAACAATGCTATTCTCGAGTCGGCAGCACGCATCGTGTTGCAAATGTTGCCGGAGGCGGCGCAGGTCAGATCTGAAACTGTTCATTTCGCTAAGTAAGTTAACAAAAGTTTTTGCAAGCATGTGTTTTGCCGCCAAGTTGGCTTCATTAGGAAGCCACTGTGTGCCCGGGAACTTGGATTTGTTGCTCAAGATCGCCGGCGATTGTCAAAGGCCATGGCTGAGGATTTGGAAGCGCGCCTCTTTCGCCGGACGCTGGCCGTCCTGCTCGTGGCCCGGGGGTGCAGCTTCGTCGAGGCGGCCGAAATCGCTGGGTTGTCCGTTAAGTTTGCTGGCGGCTTCAACGTATTCGGATACGGCACCCAAAAGAGAAATTCTCCGTCCTGTGGATTGGTAATAGGTCTGAAGCCGTTCAAGCGCGGCCAGGGCATCTCGAGATTGAGGGGCAGTGAGTGAGGCGGCTTGCGATCCCTCATGGATCTCCTTCACCTTACTATCGGCTGCGGCTTTCGCCGCGGAATAGGTGCGAAAGCTAATGAGGTGTCGTTTTCCAGCACTGTTGTAGGAAACGCGATAGAAGGGGTAGTTCTTGGTCTTTCCGTAGATCTTAGCCAGAACGCGCCCTCGATACTTAATCTTCTTTGGGAATTTTACGTTTTGACTCTCAACTCCAGATTCGGCGGGATTTTGTGCGGAATCTGTGCGGGATTCACCAGAGTTCTCAGTTTCCTGAGGAAAAGTGGTGCGCTTAGCAGGACTTGAACCTGCACGGGTTACCCCACTACCACCTCAAAGTAGCGTGTCTGCCAATTCCACCATAAGCGCGTGGCACGCCACTAATGAAGCAGCCTTGCCGGAAAATCGCAAGGGCATTTTCATGGCTGCTGAGATATTAATTATTCTGACCTTTGTCGCTGGAAATGGTTGCTAAGGCTTGACATGGTAATGTTTTGCATTGACGGGAGTTGGTTTTTCGTAACTCTTTTTGGATGATGAACATTCAGTTTTGGGCAAAGGAAGCTGCGGGCCGTGTGGTGGTAGTTGGGTTGGGAATGGCTTTGTTGGCGGGTTGCAGCAGTGCATCGAAGACGGTGGCAAGGCACGATACGAAGCCAGTTACGTTCCGGGTGATGACCTACAATATCCAGCATGGGGCGGGGATGGATCATAAGGTGGATTTGTTGAGGACAGCGGAAGCGATCAAGCATGAGCAGCCGGACATTGTGGCTTTGGAGGAAGTGGACAAGGGAGTGGAGCGGACGGAGCGACGGGATTTGACGACGGAGTTGGCAGCGATGACGGGGATGAGGGGTTATTTCAATAATAACTTTTTTTTCCAGGGCGGTGAGTATGGGAATGCGGCGTTGACGAAATTCCCGATTTTGACGTCAACGAATTCGCATTA
>NZ_ABOX02000042.1 GCF_000172555.1 Pedosphaera parvula Ellin514 | reverse complement strand
CCTCTCAGGAAGGAAGCATCTCCGCGGCGTGATTAGGTCCCAAGCCGAGATTGCCTGGTTGCTTTTAACCCAACAGTGTATGCCTCGAACTGCGGCAGGTGATGTATAAAGGCTTCTTATGACAGTTGAACAAAGGCAAGCTAAAGAAAGGGGGAAAAACGGAAGAGTAGCCAAAGAGAATGCGTTAAAATAGCCAGTGCGCTGGTGAATATTTACTTCCGTGGCTAATTGGGTGCATAAGGTTGACTTTTGGAAGTGAATTAGATAATAAGTGGGGCGCAGTTAGTCCACTATTAGATGCCGAATAACAACCTGCATGGAAGCCATAAGTTTGCAATGCAATCTCGTGACGTGAGTAACTTCTGTCACAATTCACTTACTATCTGTCAGGTTGTAAGTGTTGCTTCAATGTGAGTTCCTGCGATGTGTCGTTTGAAAAAATAACCCCATGAAACCTATGCGTAAAACGTTCCTGACCGGTCTGGCATTGGCGGTGCTGAGTACGATAATAACACCGAATGTCCGGGCGGATTATTCCAATACTGTAGCCTCCTTTAATCCTTTGGGTTATTGGCGACTCAGTGAAAGCGTCCAGCCACCGCCTCCAGATGTGGCGACGAATCTTGGTTCCCTGGGAAGTACTGCACGTGGCTACTACGCAGGGGGGAGTTACCATCCCGCAGCCGGAGCCCTGGTGGGCAGCGCTGACAGCGCAGCGAGCTTCGATGGTGCTTCCGGGATTGTAGCGGTTCCCTATAGTTCGAAGCTAAGTTTTAGTGGACCATTTACTGCAGAGGGTTGGTTCAATCCCGGTGCAACGACTGGAAGCTTCGCTTGCCCGCTTTCGTGCGGCCAGTTTGGTGCCGTCCGCTCCGGGTGGCTAATTTATCAGAGTGCCACTGGTTGGAATTTCCGCATGTACAACCAGAATGCAGGAAATACCTCGCTAAGCATTACCGGTGGTGAAGCACCTGTGCCAGGGACATGGTATCACGTGGCAGTGGTGTATACCGGCACGAATGCAAGCATCTACGTCAATGGTGTTGCCACGACTGGTGTTCCAACCGGCTATGTTCCGAATGTGAATGGAGCATTAACCATTGGCAAGCGGAGCGATTACGCTTTTCCTTTCTTTGGAACTGTGGATGAGGTGGCAATTTATACCAATGTGCTCTCAGCTGCGGAAATTCTGGCACATTATCAAAATGGAACTAATGCAGCGCCTGCGACGCCTTACAACCAACTGGTGCAGGGAAAGAATCCGATCATTTATGATCGGCTGAATGAGCCTTCATATACGGCCCCAGATCCCAGCACGTTTCCGGTGACTGTGAACAGCGGGAGTCTGGCCAATACGGCAGACGGTCTTATTTATCCAGAGTGGTGACCGGGGTGGCAGGAGTTCCGAACAGTGGATTGGTGCCAACAACCGTGCTTTTAATTTCAATGGCGCGACAGGGTTTATTGATCTGGGAACTGCTGACGGGCTTAATTTAATTGGGCCGATGACCGCGACCGTTTGGGTAAAAGGCAATCCGGCCGATGGTCGATTCCAGACGATAGTAGGAAAGGGGGACACCTCCTGGCGCGTCTCCATGGATGCCGACGGGTTTGCACACTTTGCAGTCGGAGCAAATAAAGATGCGGCTGGAGTGCATAATATTAATGACGGTCAATGGCACTTTTTAGCAGGGGTGTATGATGGGACAACTCAAGCCATCTATGTGGATGGAACGCTCGATGGGTCGCAGCCAACTCCGAGCGCATTTTTTGGCAGCGCGGCTTCCGTAACAATTGGCGGGGTGCCAGATCATGCAACAGACCGGCTTTTTGCCGGAAGCATAGATGAAGTTGCCATCTTTGACAGCGCGTTGTCGTTATCGCAAATCCAACAAATATTTTATTCCGGGAATATCGCGCCTCTCATTTCGCAGCAGCCGCAATTACCGGGATCGGTTTTCGAAGGTTCTGCGCTGACTATTACAGTTGGTGCTGTTGGTACGCCAACATTGAACTATCAGTGGACCAAGAATGGAGCTTCCATCACAGGTAAAACGACTTCCAGTTTGGCTTTCAGCAGCATCGCAGCCAGCGACAGCGGAAGCTATGCGGTGGTCATCACCAATAATTATGGGGCGATTACGAGTTCGATCGTGGCACTGGCCGTGCAATCCAGTCCGCCATACATTCTGCAACAACCCCAGGCGTTTTCGCGATATCAGGGCGGTTTCGGCACGCTCTCCGTTACTGCCGCCGGCACAGCACCGCTGGCTTACCAGTGGTACTTTAATGGTACGACGAAGATAGCGGGAGCAACGGCTTCGAGTTATCCGTTGAGCAATTTGCAATTCGCGAATGCTGGCAATTATAGTTGCACCATTACCAACACACATGGGGCCACCAATACAGTCACGGTTGCTCTCACAGTCGTGGGGGCTCCAGCGGGGGCTTATGCGGCGACGATATTGGCTGATAATCCGCTGGCCTACTGGCGCCTGGGAGAAACCAACGGAACCGTGGCGCATGATTATCTGGGAAATCATGATGGCCAGTATACGAACGCGACCTTGGGAGTGCCGGGCTATTCAGCGATTGATACCAACGCGGCGATGAGTATTGGTCCTCAATTCAACAGCTTTGTAGGAAATATTCAGGGCATCGATTTTGGCACTGGCACTAATGCAGCTTTCTCTGTTGAAGCTTGGGTGAAAGGGCCGGTGGTTCAGAATGGTGACGTAGGATTCATTACCAAAGGAACTGGAGCCGGAGGCGAACAGTTCAATCTGGACAACGGCAACGGAGGAAAATATCGCTTTTTCGTTCGCGGTACACAGAACGTGATCCAATCGTGCAATTCATCGATTGCTCTTGATGGTACCTGGCAACATTTGGTGGGTGTATGCGATGGTCCCGGCGGCTCGCTACATCTTTTTGTGAATGGTGTGGAAGTGGCTACGACGACGGCTCCAGGTGACATTCTTCCCTCGACACACGCAGTGAGCATTGGATCGCGGCAGTCTGGGTCATCTGCTACAGGCCCTTACGATTTCAACTTCACCGGCAGCATGGATGAAGTGGCAATCTATGGGACGGCCTTGAGTGCCACCCAGGTTCAGGCCCATTATGCGGCGCGGTATGGCAGCAGTACTCCTGCAGCCGTGGGAGTTCAGCCCGTGGCCACGACCAATTATGTCACCTTGCAGGGAGTATTCACGGTGTATGGTGGGGGCACCGATCCAGTTTCTTACCAATGGAAGTTTAACGGCGTGGATATTGCCGACGCGACCTCCGATACACTCGTTGTCTCACCGTTGGATTTGACCAACGCTGGAAATTATTCCGTGACCGTGAGCAATCCATTCGGGACCACCAACAGCAGTGCCGCGCATCTCACGGTGTTGCCCGCTCCCACGGTGGTGGATGTGACTTCCGGCCTGTTAATGCACCTCAAGTTTGACGGTGATTATCGCGATTATTCCGGACGGGGAAATAACGGCACCAATGTGGGCGCGA
Source organism: Pedosphaera parvula Ellin514 (assembly GCF_000172555.1). Lineage (NCBI taxonomy): Bacteria > Pseudomonadati > Verrucomicrobiota > Pedosphaerae > Pedosphaerales > Pedosphaeraceae > Pedosphaera > Pedosphaera parvula. The sequence continues at coordinate 61,798 of NZ_ABOX02000042.1, read as the reverse complement.
CGACGTTTGTTCCGGGTAAGATCGGCGCCAATGCGCTGCATTACTTCACGGATTCCAGCTCGGCGAGCTATAGTTATGTGACGCTCGGCCTGCGGCCGGATCTCCAGTTTAGTTCCAACGTGAACTTCTCGGTAGCCTTCTGGGTACGGCAACCGGCGGGAGCTTTGCAGGGTGATCTGCCGTTCCTGTGCAACGCATTGGGTTCGACCTACAGCCCCGGTTATGTGATCGCTCCCTCGTACAAATCTGGCGGCTGGGGATGGTCGCTCTATGACAAGACGGGCTCGACGGGTATGGGGGCCAATGGGGGAGATGGCACCATTAATGATGGGAATTGGCATCATGTGGTGCACACATTTGATCGCAACGGCTATGGGCTCACTTATGTTGATGGCATCCGTGTTGACGGGCGTCCGATTGTGGGAGCTGGTGATTTGAACACTGGCCAGCCCACCAACATCGGGCAGGATCCAACCGGCACCTATGCCGAAACCGGCGAAGCCGACATTGACGACTTCGGCGTGTGGCAGCGTGTGCTGTCACCGATGGAAATCAGCGCCATGTATGTGGGTGGAAGCATCAATGGAGTGAGCTTTGCCTCGGCTCCAGTAAAAATGACCCTTCAACCTTTGGGCAATCAGTTGCAGATTGTCTGGCCGGCAGGACTCCTGCAAGCTGCTGATCAGGTGACCGGACCTTACACCGATGTGACAGCGGCCACTTCGCCTTACACGGTGACGCCGGCGGCTGCGAAGAAGTTTTATCGAGTGAAACTCTGAGCAGCATGGAGAATTAAACCTCCCTAAAACGGGGGAAAGCAGGAGGCCGGGAAGGAATTCCCGGCCTCCTTTATTTACTCCTACTCACTCGCAATGTCAGTGAATTCGTTTTTTTCCAACTTGAGCCTGAGCCGTCATTCCTTTGGAGGAGTTACAACCTCAATTTGAGAAGTTTCGACGCGGATGTAGTTGAGAATGACGGGGGCGAGGATCATGCCGGGCAGGCCCATCAATTTTTCGCCAATCAGCAAGCCAAGCAACGTCAGCCAGACCGGATTGCGGATGCGATCGCCGACGATTTTACTATTAAGGAAATACTCGAGCTTGTGAACGACGATCAGGAAAATCAGGGCGATGAATGCGAATCTGGGAGAGATCGTGAAAGCAACACCCACGATGATCGTGTTGCTGATCAAATTGCCGACTACCGGCAGCAATCCGCAAAGGAACGTCACGCCGATGACTACAAGTCCATAGGGCAGATGGACGATGAAAACGAAAACTGTGGTGAGCAGGGTGTTGATCAGTGAGATGACGATTTGTGCGCCCATTACCGTGGAGAAGCTTTGGTAAAGAGCAAAAAAGCGTTCGGCGATGGCTTCGCAACAAAGGGAATAAAGATTGTTCTTAACGCGATGCGAGTGGCGGTCCAGGTCGAGCTGGCTGTTAAGAAACAGGCTGATGGCGACGACCGCGCCGATGAGCAGGAACACAAGGTGGGAAGTGGCGCCGCGGGCCAGGGTTCCGACAGAATGAAGTTGTTCCCTAACCGTATCCACAGCGAGATCCTTGAGACTGCTGTAATCGGAGAACGGCAGTTCGATGTTCCGGGATTGTGCCCATGCCAGCACCGAGGGTATGGAGGTTTCAGCGATTTTTGGGAAAGCGACGACAGCCGCGCGAAGGAAATGAACAGCGCCATAGGAGACGCCGGCAATCACGAGGATAAAAAGCACCACGGCAAGCCATTTGTGTTTTCCAAAAGTGAGCTTATTCAGAACAAACAGCGAGAATAGCACCGCGAGCAATGGAACAGCCAGATGCAGCCAGATTACGAGCACCAGCAGCAGAGCCAAAAAGCCATAGGAAAAACGGGTCGGGCTGGTCATGCCAAGCTTAAGTTATGATGGTTCATTGGGTGATTCCCGAGTTTAGTGTCCAACGGTCCTAATTCCAGCCTTTTGACCGGCGTGCGGCGACGGCGTTCAACCCGGCTTACCCTGGTCCAAGCGCAACGCCATGGTTGGATGGTAGTGATTGGTTCTTTGAACAAGGATTTTTTAATCGTTTTCAGCAATGGATCTTGTTCTCCAGCGGACTGAAAGGGACGGTAGCCATTGCCAAGGTCAAAGATCATGAGACCACCCAAGTGGTGGTCACGGGCGTACGTCACTTTGGCGGCACAAGCGCGTTCGTCATCGTAGGAAATGAATATGTCATTTTCAGAGCCATCAGCATTCAAACAAGGGTTGAGCCACCGATTGCCAGGAAGATCTATTGAATAATGGTTCAAGGCGGTGTTTGGATGCGGTAAAAGCGTTGGTCAGAAGCGGGCGTGGCAGAATCGATGACCTGGAGGTTGGTTCCGCTGGCGCTCAAACTGTTTGTCAGGGTATTCCAAGGACCCCCCATGAGATTACTCGTCCAGAGTACACGATAAAGACCAAGCGGGCTGGTGTTGAAATTGAGTTGAGTGAGTTGGTTGGTGCGAGTCAAACCAGTGAAAAGCGGAGTGGCGAGAGCTTGCTTGATGGCTTGGAGGAGCGGATCGCGTTTCCCCACGGGTTGAGTGGGGCGGTAGCCGTTGCCGAGATCAAAAATCATGACACCACCGAGACCGCGATTGCGGGCATAACTGACCTTGGCCTGACAGGCATGTTCGTCGTCATAGGAAATGAATCGATCATTTGCCGAACCCGAATTATCGATGGTCAGGTAAGCGGCCTGGGCATAGGTGTCCCAACGATAAAGTTGTGATTGATAATTGGTCATGATTTCGTCGTAGGAACAGGGAACGGCAACTGGATCTGTGGTATAAGATTCGCGTGGGAAGGCCACTCCACCATTCGTTGTCCCGGTGCCACCGCTCCAGATGTAACCATAAAAGGCAATGCCAATGCCGAGCTTGCCGGCTGGTATCCCTGCGGCGATAAAGGCATTTACACTGCCATCGATGGAAGGGACCAAACCGTGGGAGCTGGGGAAGCGGGTGCCACCATCATAAATCGGAGAATTAAACCAGGTGATCCAACCAGCCCAGGGTCCGGACAGATCGTAAGTCATGATATTGATTTGATCGAACTGACTGCGCACCGGGAAAAAAATGGAGGAAGAGGACGTCAGGGCAGCGGCAGTAAGAAGCGACTGTGGTTTGGCAATGGATAAAGCGGAGCGCAGTTGACGACAAGGTTGGTGAACAGATTGGCATCAGCAGCATCCAACGGTTCCCAATCGACGTCGATGCCATCGTAATTGTACGTTTTCATGAAGGAGACCAGGTTGTTGACGAAGGTGGTGCGATTTGTGGCGCTCGTTGCACCCTGGAATTTTATCTGGGTGTCAGCACCGCCGATGCAGATAAGAACCTTTTTTCCAGCATTATGGGCACGAGTAACAAGATCGTTGGAATAGGAGGCTGTGATGCCATTGACGCCGGTATTCAAGGAGCCATCGGCATTGGGTTCGATGGAAAAGTGGATGACATGGGTGAGGGCGGTGTAGTCGACATTGGAAGCGGGCATCATTCCCTGCCGCCAGGCGGCGTAATAAGCGGTGCTCCAGATGTCAGCACGAGCGTTGGGAGATAGAAGGCAACAGGCCAGCAAGGAAACAATCAGGCTTGGAAGCGAAGCGTGCAAACGCATATTAGAACGTAGTGGAATTCGAGCCGCTGGTCCAGTTGGATGAAGCAGTATTGGAAATTCGACTGCGCATGCAATCAAAATCCTTACAACTGCGTGCCACTATTTAGAGCTCAGGTTGGCTCGAGTGTTTGACATGAAGAGAAGCGAATCACGTTTTGTTCTGTCCAGATTTAAGGCACGCGGTAATTTCGCAAGAGGTTGAGAAACGGGTTGCTGGTGATCCTCCGGGGTCTGAATTTCGAGCCGGTGCGAGGTTTATTCAGACAGCATTATTTAACGTATTACAGCCACCGAAGTTGTTTTAATGGAGAGGAAAGGAGGCGAAGCGAAAGTAATTTCAGCGTGAGTAGCGGGGTGGTTTTCTCATCGGCATTGGTGGCGGTGGTTGATTTTCGGAATCGGGATTTGGGATGATGAAAAGCGATGGGTTTTGTCGAGTCTGATATCCGGGAAATCTACAGGGAGGTCATTTTACAACAGAGCGTATGCAGGGCCAGAGTGTTCTCCGCACAATGCCATTTTATTTGAAAGGAGCATGAGATATCCGCAGTTGAGAGGGGGAGGAGAGTTTTGGAGGAGGTGTTTATAAAAAGAATGAATCGATTTCGGGAGTTGGGCAACGTTCTTGCTAAGGAGGTATAGACATAGCGCATCCAGGCAGCCAATATTGCCTTAAAATAGGACATGTGGCTGTAAGAGGTGCCAAGAGGTCGGATGAAAGTGATGTGCGGACCATAAGACTTGGTTTCGCGAATTGGTGAGACTGTGGATAAAGGGACTGTGGATAAAGGGAAGAGGAATTAAGACAGTTAACGAACAGGAATATGCCATGAGTGACCAACTGCCATTTATTGATGTCGAATTCGTCGACAATCCGGAGCCGAGGTGCCCGTGCGTGCTGGTGCTGGATGTGTCCAGTTCGATGCGGGGAGCGGCCATTGATTTTTTGAATTTGGGTGTGGACCTTTTTGCCCATGATTTGACGCGGAGCCGGCTGGCGTGCAAGCGAGTGGAGACAGCCATCATCACCTTTGGTGACGGGGTGCATATTGTGCAGGATTTTGTCAGTCCCTCAGCATTCGTGCCGCCGCGTTTCGAGGCGGGTGGCAAGACGCCGATGGGTGAAGCGGTGGTGCAGGCCTGCGAGCTGTTGGAAAAAAGAAAGAGAAAATACCGGGCGGCAGGGGTGAGTTATTTTCGCCCATGGATTTTTCTGATCACGGATGGAGAGCCAACGGATTACGAAACGGCGAACTGGAGACAGGCGGTTGAGATTGTAAGAGCAGGTGAGGTGGATAAAAAATTAATGTTTTTTGGTGTGGCGGTGTCCGATGCGAATCAAGGGAAGCTGAATGAGTTGTGTCCAGCAAGCCGACCGGCGATCAAGCTGAACGGTTTGGATTTCCAAGGGTTGTTCACATGGCTATCCTCGTCGCTGAGGACGGTTTCCTCGGCCAATCCCGGCACGCAGGGAATCGTTCTGCCTTCCATCGCCGGCTGGGCCACAGTGAATGTCTAGAGCGATGTGGAAATTCGCAAACGCGTCAGTGCGTGGTTCGGCGCATTTGGAGAACTGCCTGCCATGCCAGGACTGGAGCACATTGCGAGTTGTGGGGCCGGATCGGAATGTTGTCATTTGCGCGTTATCTGATGGTGCGGGGTCGGCGCGTTTTGCTGATGAAGCTGCACAGTTGGTTTCGGAGGGAGCGATTGAGTTTTTCGCCCGCGAACTGAATGATCATCCTGATCCAGCGCGGGTCCTGGCAGCTTACGAGCGGCTGGATGGCAAGCTGATGATCCAGGAGCAGCAGAGAACGCTGCAGCAACTGGCTGCTGAACGACGGGCGCCAGTGCAGGATTTTGCCTGCACATTGCTGGTATCCGTGGCGCATCCGAAAATTTCCCTTTTCTTTCAAATTGGCGACGGGTGTTGGGCGGCCTCGCGAGGCGGGATTCTCGGAGCGGTTACGTGGCCGGCACAGGGAGAATTTGTTGGGCAGACTGAATTTGTGACTTCACCGACGGCGGCGAGTTCCTTTCAGATGGGGCGCATCGATGGACGGCTGGATTTCATTGTGGGGATCACCGACGGATTGGAACGGCTGGCGTTGGATATGAATGCGTGTATTCCGCATCCGCCATTTTTTTCACCACTGGCCCGCCGGCTCAAGTCGGAGATGAATCAGGAAAGTTTCAGTTCCGGTCTGCACCAATTATTGGAATCGGAGCGCGTATGCGCCCGAACCGACGACGACAAAAGCCTCGTTCTCATGGTGCATGATGAATGAAGTTTATGACGAGTCGGGAAGGATGCTGCCACTGGGCGACCAGTTTGCCAGCGGCGGCGAGGGGGTGCTTTATCGCCTCAAGGACACCGAGACGCTGTGCGTAAAGGTTTATCATGAAAAGCCGGACGTGGTGCAAACCCGGAAGTTGAAGTTGCTGCGGTCGCGCGCAGAGGCACTTTCAAAGGTGGCGGCATTGCCCAAGTCTTTGCTCTTCGCCGATGCGGATTTATCCAAGGTGGTTGGCATTCTGATTCCATTTGTGCGTGGGCATGAAATTCATGATCTCTACGGCACGCGGGCGCGGCTGCATCATTTTCCCAAGGCCAGTTTCAGGTTCATGGCGCATGTGGCGTATAATCTCGCCCACGTTTTCGATGAGCTGCATTGCCATGAAATTGTGATCGGGGACATCAGCGAACAAAATGTCAAAGTCCTGCCGGATGCCACCGTGCGATTGATTGATTGTGACAGCTTTCAAGTGGCGGATGAAGGGACGGTTTACACTTCGGATGTGGGGACGCCGTTGTGGACGCCGCCGGAGTTGCAGGGCAAAAATCTGGTTGGCCTGCATCGGGATGTGAATCATGATTTGTTCGGGCTGGCACAGTTGATATTTCTTTTGTGCTTTGCCGGGCGACATCCGTTTGCCGGTGTGCCACGCGGGGGAAAACAACTGACACCGGAGGCGGCGATCGGCGAATTCGCGTTTGCTTTCGCGCCGAAAGAACTTGGTTTGCCGCTCGCACCACCGCCGGGTTGTCCAGCCTTGACGGCGTTGCCGGGATGCATGCAGGAGCTTTTCATGCGCGCGTTTTTGAAGGGTTCGGAGGCGCCGAAGGCGAGACCGCAGGCGGCGGAGTGGAAGGAATGCCTGGAAGAATTGTTGAAAAACCTCACGGCGTGCGCAAATCATTCGGGACATATCTTTTGGAAAAAGGCAGTGGAATGCCCGTGGTGTTCCGTGATGCGTGAGACGGAGGTGGATCTCTTTCCATTCCGCGAAGAGCATACCAGTGACACAAGCATGCTGTTGAAGGAGGCGGATTTTATCACGCGCTTGCGCAGCATACGTCCGCATCCGTTTGCCATCGAGCCGCTGCCCGTCTTTGCTGATCTGGCACCCGAGGCGCTGCCATCGGAACCGGCGGGACTTTGGAATTCGCTGCAAAAAACAGTGGCTCTTGGCGGCTGGAAAAAGAATTGGCTGTCCACCGCGCTGGACGCGAACCAGAAAGCCCTGGCGGAAGCCGAAGCCTCGTTGCAGAGCGCCCCGAGTCAACAGATGCTCGTAGCGGATTATAACCGGGAGTTTTCCAAACTGCATGCCGTCGTCCTGCCGATGTTGCGCATGTTGAGCCGGCCGGGGCATGTGCGACGGGACATTGAAGGTGACCTGGCGGGGGATCGCAAGAAGTATCAGATGCAGGAATTTTTGGACGATTTGTTGTTGCGCGATGCGTTGGTGTCCGGGGTGGGATTGGGTGACAAGACGATGTTGCAATCGCACGGCATCGAAACGACGGCCGACATCACGGAAGCGGCATTGGCGAAGATCGCGGGATTGGGTGAAACGCAGGTTTTGGGATTGCTGGCGTGGCGCAAGACGTGTGAAGGGATTTTCAAATATGATGCGTCGAAGCCGATGTCGAATTCGTTGCGGCAGGAGATTGAGCGGCGGGTGCAGGAGCGGCTGGAGAAGCTGAAAGAGGAGGCGCTCGCGTGCGAGCGGAAGTTCGGTGAATTGCAAACGTTGTTCAATGCGCGGTTGCGATTGGTCCAGGCTCAACTGGCTCAACTCGCGCGACAACGTGAACAGGCCCGAGTGAATATCGCGTTTTTGCAGGAGCAGTTGGGGATGGAGTGAGCAAAATTGCGAATGGCGAATTTCGATTTTCGAACTTGAGGTCAGCCGCAGATGGACGCGGATTCACGCGGATGGGGAGAGCTTGGTAAATGCCCAATGACAAATGACCAAGGTCCATGGAATGGCCAATAAGCACGGAGCAGGATGGCTTGTTGCGTGTTGCGTGTGGCGCATGTCGCTGAATAGGGTGTTGAGGATTTCGAGTCTGGCTTCGGTTTTTTTCCTTTTGAAGAGGTTGAACATGGTGCTTCCTTGTCTGGCAATACTTGACCAATTGCCTGTGGACTTGACTCATCGTCCATGGACGAAGCTGGTTGGTCCATAGACGATGAGTCAATGCCATCGCATGATCCTGTTCTCAAGGCATTTGGGGACGCAGTTCGTACAAAAAGGGTTAGCAAAAAATTGACTCAAGAGAAGCTCGCAGAACGGGCTACTCTTGATCCGACGTATGTTAGTGGAATTGAAAGGGGCCTGCGTAATCCTGGTATCAAAAATGTTGCTCGCATTGCAAAAGCATTAGGAATCTCCATTTCCGAGCTTTGTAAGGGGGTGGATGCGTGAGTAAACGGCGCAGACGTCAACCGAATCTAACTGTAGTTGATCTTTTTGCAGGCTGCGGAGGACTTTCGTACGGATTAATGAAAGCAGGGTGGAAAGGTGTAATTGCCATCGAAAAGGATCCGATGGCATTTGCTACACTTAAACATAATCTCGTTGATATGGAGGAGCACTTTGCATGGCCAAAGTGGCTACCCACCACTTCGCATGATATAAAAAAGGTCATAAGGAAGTATCCTTCCGAGCTGAAGAAGCTTGCAGGAAAAATTACCCTCGTGGCAGGCGGACCACCGTGTCAGGGATTTTCCGTTAATGGTAAACGTCAGGAAAAGGACCAGCGCAACAGGTTGGTGAAATCATATGTTGCTTTCGTAAAAATTGTGAAGCCTAAGCTGCTTCTCTTCGAAAATGTGAGGGGCTTTACAATGGAATTTGCGAAAAATGGTTCAGGGGAGATTTACTCGGATAAGGTTTGTAAGCTCCTTCGAAAGCTCGGATACGATGTATTTGCAGACGTGATTGACTTTGCAGGATATGGGGTTCCTCAACGTCGACGGAGATACATTCTTGTCGGAACACTAAAAGGATCTGCTAAAGCCTTCTTTAAGCTTATAAAGAAGCAGAAGGTTGGTTTTTTGAAACGGAAGGGGCTACCTACAAGGTGCACGGTTTCACAGGCAATTCGTGATCTACAGAAGTGTAATGGGCTGATTAAGTCTCCTGATTCCAAGAGCTTTTTAGCTGGTACATATTCAACTCCTCAAAGTCGCTATCAGCGATTCTTGCGTGAAGGCGTGATTTCTGAGGTGCCCGACAGTCATCGCTTTGCTAAACATGAGAAATCCACAGTTAGGCGTTTCCGAGATATTCTTAGGCGTGCGCCGAAAGCTAAGCAAATTTCGGAAGAGTTAAAAGCTAAGTACAAATTAAAGAAAAGATCAATAACACCCCTCTGTGCAAACAGCGTGAGTCCTACTCTTACGAGTTTGCCAGATGACTACATTCATTATAGTGAGCCGCGCATACTGACTGTAAGAGAATATGCGCGATTGCAGTCTTTTCCAGACCGTTTTGAATTCAAAGGAAAATACACCACCGGAGGTAAACTTAGGCGACTAGAGGTTCCTCGTTATACTCAAATTGGAAATGCAATTCCACCGCTTTTTGCCGAGCAGGCAGGTTTAGCTTTACGGAAGCTTTTATAAATGCCAAATCTTCACTTTAAAACTAACGTTCTGCTCAAGAGCATCATTGGAAAAGATTTAATCAACAATGATAATATCGCAGTACTTGAGCTTGTAAAAAACGCATTCGATGCTGGTTCGAGGAAGGTCGATATTAGTTTCAAAAACATTTTATCGAACGATGACTCTGAAAATCCTATTTATTCCAAGCATTCTTCCAAAATTATTATTCAAGATTGGGGAAAGGGAATGGACTTAGGGGCGATCGAAAATAGGTGGTTGAATATCGCTTTCTCAGAAAAGAAAACTAAAAAGAAGGAGTTTGATAGAGTTCTTGCAGGGGCAAAAGGGATAGGCCGTTTTTCTTGCGATCGCTTGGGGCATTTTTTAGATATATATACGAAAACTAAGAAAGGTCCGATTGTTCATCTGAAAGTCAACTGGAAGGATTTTGAGATTGACGATGCTCCAGATAAGCGGATTGAAACGGTGCCAGTTGAGGTGGCTATCATCACAAAATCAACTTTTTTAAAGACCACACGCTTTAAAGGATTCAACCACGGTACGATTCTCGAAATTAGTAAGTTAAGGAGTGAGTGGAACGATGAAAAATTGTTGTCACTGCGTAGATACTTGGAACGCTTACTCAATCCAAATCAGGCCTTTAGTAAAACTCCCTTTTCATTATTTCTCGCCGCACCCGAATTTAACGAATCGGTAAGCGGCGAAATTAAGAACCAAATTTTTACTCGTCTAGATTTTACATCCACATCAATAGAGTCTCAAGTTTCGGAGGATGGGTCTACGATTACAACTATCCTTCGAGATAAAGGTCGACTGATTTTTGAATTAGTGGAAGAGAATAACCGGTTCCATCTTCTAAAGGGGGTGAAGGCTGTGATTTACTACCTCAATCCATATGCGAAAGGATATTTCAAAAAGATGACCGGTTTTGATAAGGTGCAGTTCGGCTCCATATTTTTATTTATTAACGGCTTCCGAATACCACCTTATGGTGAAGAAAAAGACGATTGGCTTGGACTGGATAGACATAAAGCGCAAGGTTACGCAAGAAACCTGGGCACAAGAGAGGTGGTTGGGCGAATTGAAATTGAAGATCCGCAGGGCTATTACAAAATTGTTTCTAGCAGAGAAGGAGTTGTCCGTGACACTCGAACCGAGCAAATTACCGACCGTAAGGGATTTTACTTTTTAGCTCATCGAAGACTGGAGCGGTATGTAACTGAAGGTCTGAACTGGGATAAGGCCCCTGACAGCTCGGTACGAGCCTTCGAGCAAAAAGCAAAGGAACCCGGTTGGAAATTTGACCCGAGTGAAGAAGTTTACACAGAGAGTGAAAAAGATAAAAGACTGCGAGTCTTACAAACTCTTGCTACGACAATCAATACAAGCCCAGATCAGGTCATAAAACTGTTTATTAATACTGAGCTAATCAAAGCTCTTTCCGAAGAAGAGGAAGAAAAGGTTCAACAGATAATTTCTGGATTTTCCGGCTACAGAAACAACTTAGCCTTAGCAACTACTTCTGCGCTTAAACGAGTCCAGGCGCTTTTTGAAAGGCAGAAAAAACGCCTTGAGAGTGTGGTTGCAGAAAAAGAGGAATTGGCGCAAAAGGTTGATTCACTAGCGGGAGAGAATTTGTTTTTGAAGTCTGCCCTCAGTACTGACTCAAAGGAAGTAATGGCTCTGCAACACCAGATCGGAATTTCCGCCAATCGAGTTGATAGAAAGCTTCTTGATCTGAAACGCGCGATTGAGACTGGCGGGAATAGAGAGAAGCAGTACCAATTGATTAATGTAATAAGTTTAGAGATAAGAAAAATACAAAGTGTATCGCGCTATGTTACCAAGGCTAACTTTTCTGTTGAAGCGAAATGGATCGAGGATGATTTGATAAAATTTATCAAAGAGTACGTTCAAAATGTCTATCAAGAATATCAGGAATTTAAGGTCAATAACACTCAGCTGAACATTGAAGTTTTGTGTTCGCCAAAGCTAAAGTGGCACACTCGATTTACACCTCTCGAGATCATAATAATATTAGACAACCTTTTCGACAATTCCCGTAAAGCGGGAGCTTCAGCAGTGGAGGTGAGTTGCCAATTACTCAAGGATCAGGTCTTGGAAATACGTGTTTTGGATAATGGCAATGGCATTATACCAGAGTGTGCAGACAAAATCTTTGATTTCGGATTCACAACTACGGACGGCTCCGGTTTAGGCTTATATCACGCAAAACAACTAATCACAAAAATGGGGGGAGAAATCAAGATAGGTCGAATTCTTAAAAAGGGAGCTGAAATCATAATACATCTAAAAAAATGAAACTTCATTACAGAATATTGTGGTTCGAAGACAACGCCGAATACGTTAAAGACGATTTTGAGCCAGACATTACCGCTTATCTAGACTCTTTTGGTTTTCAAGTTTCTATAGATTGGAGAGAAAGCCGTTCAGGAACAACCAAATATGATCTTTACGATCTCATTATCACTGATCTGAATTTAGCTGGAAATCATAAAGCCAATAATCACGGTGGGGTCTTACTGAAGGAAATCAGGGACCATCGAGTATACACTGAGATCCTTTTTTATTCAGGTAGCCCGGAAATGTTAACCAAAGAACTGAACAGAATTGGCCCGATTGAGCGGGTCTCTCTTTACGCGGGACGGGGTACGGGGCTTTTAGATAAAATAAAACAAGTTATCTTTCTGACCATACGGAAGGTGCAAAGTGTGAATAATGCTCGTGGATTAGTAATTGCTGAAACGATTGATATCGAATCGAAGATGCTCGAGGTAGTCGATGCCTTTCTTTCCCGGAATCTTGATGTCGTTCCAAGAGAAGTCAAAATCAAGCGCCTCCAAAGTTTTTTGAAGGAAAAAATAAAATTTTTAGAAAAACAGGCTCGTGCAGTTGCTGATTGCGATCCAGAGAAAATGGATGCCTTTTGCAAACAAAAGTTCTTAACAGCCTCAGATTCTCTGCGTCTATTTCTTGGGTGTGTCTCTGAGACGATCAGGTCTTTAAAAGAAGAAGAAAAGCTGGGAAATAAGTCTAAAGTGCTTGATGCTGGCAACAGAAGAACAAGATTGGAAGCGATCTTTGCAGAAATGAAGACCGTTGAGGGGGAAATTATAAGTTTACGAAATAGCTTGGCCCACGTGCGAGAAGAACAAAAAAGCGATGGTTCGATTGTCCTTAAAAACCGTAAACAGGACGGGGCCGAATTCATTTTTGACGATAAATGGTGTGTGAAGGTTAGAAAGGATTTGAGAAGGCATTCGCAAAACTTAGTAGAGCTAAGTTCTCTACTCTAGACGAATAAAGACATTTCACCTAAGTTCAGTTGGTGGAATGAAGTGTCTTCTAAATAAGCGGTCGAAAGTTGGTCATAGATTTGTTTTAGATAGAGAAATCGCTATATTCCAGAAGAAATTGTCGCATTGGTGGCGTGTCAATGCACGAGAATTTCCATGGAGAAATGACAATGCAACTAGCTACCACCTAATAGTTAGTGAACTGCTTCTACAACGGACTCGTGCAGAGACGGTTGAACTATATTGGCCCAAGTTTATTAACATTTTTTCTGATTGGGACACGCTTGCTAATACTTCAGAGAAAAAAATTTGCAAAATTCTTCAGCCATTAGGCCTATCTCGACAAAGAGCTCCCAGAATCAAAGCCCTTGCTGTCGAGATATGTACCGAGAAAGGACGTTTTCCGCAAACACAGGAAGACATTCTTTTATTGCCAGGTGTTGGACAATACATTGCTAATGCCATCCTTTTGTTTGTTCACGATGTTCCAGCTCCTCTCCTGGACGTAAACATGGCTCGCGTGTTGGAGCGGTATTTTGGATCTCGAAAGCTTGTCGACATTCGGTTCGATCCTTATCTTCAGTCTCTGTCGAAAATGATCGTAACGAATAACGATCCTCGGATGATTAATTGGGCAATTTTGGATCTTGGCGCACTCGTTTGTAAGTCTGCGAACCCGATTTGTAATCAGTGCCCATTAAAATCGAATTGCAGACATTTTCACCGTTCAGGTAGGTCACTGCGTCAAAGAAAGTAATTTAGTATTAACCTATCTCGGTATAAAAGTAAGCAGGCAAAGAATCCTTTTATTTAAAAACTTCCGTTCTATGGTATTTCAAGAATTCACGATTAGGTTCTGAAAGCTTTTCCGGCTGGCAGATTGTTTTGCCTTGATAGGCGGCAAAGTTTTTTTCTAGGGCTTCTTGGGGAAAATATTTTTCGAGTTCTTTGCTGAGGGTCAGGCGGAGGTTGTCGTCGAAAGTGACGAGGCCGGAGTCGAAGGCGGCGTCGTGGATGCTGGAGAGGCAGAGGCCGTTTTGGGGATCGAGGCGGTGTTCAGGGAATTGGCTCCATGGGACGATATGGCTGGCGACGAGTAGTTCGGGAACGGCGATGCCGGTGATGCAGCAGCGGTGTTGGTAAATGTTGAGAATGGTTTGCCGGAAGAATTGTTGGCTGCGGCGGACTTTGACGAGTGCGGTTTTCTCGGTTGGACCAGTGGGAGGCGTGAGAATTTTGGCTGGTTTTACTTTTACCCCTTTGTCGGAAATTTCGGCTTCTTTTTCACCGGTTGAAACAAAGAGATTTTGGAAGAGGTCTTCGCTTTGGATGCCGAGGGTATTCCAGTCTTTACGAAATTCTTTCCAAACCTCCCGGTCTTGTTCGCTAGCACCTGCGAGTCCTTTGATGCCGCGAGCTTGTTGCACGGGGTCGAGCGAGGCGAAGTTGCTGAGTTTCATGGCCAAGCTGTTGGCTGTGCGTCCCATTTTCTCGGCGGTTTGGATGATGATGGGATTGCGCGAGTGGAATTGGCCGAACTGCAGTTTGCAGTACAGGTTCATGGCGATGAGCAGTTGCTCGCGAGTCCATTTAACGGAGGGTGCTTTGGCCATAAAGCCAGGATGAGGAAAGTTGGAATATTCTGCGAGTGAAAAAGCTTGCCGGAAATGCGATTCCTGGCCAGGTAGTAATGCCCAGATTATGGAGAAAATATTTCATATTAAAATCGGGGCGAACGATCTTGGGCAGTTGTTGGATGGATTGGAGATCAGGGCGTCGGGATGGGAGAATACGGCGGAGTTTTTGCGGAGTGGGGAAATGCCGGAAGAGTTCTTTATTGCTGAGGAGTGTAGTGATGCGGATGAGGCGGAAAAGATTGGGCGGCATTATCGGAGCATCGTTGAAAAGATTCGGGGGCAGATTGAGGAGCAGGGAGGGTGGTCGTGAAGAGGAAAACGAGATTTCGGATTTGGAGAAGGGATTACGGCCCGACAAGGCAGTTTCCGACGGAGGATGTTTATGAGGACATAAATGTCGCAATACGGACGGCGTCGCAAATGACTCGGGAGTTAACGATTCTTGGAAAGAGTGGAATGTATTTTCCATATCCAGAGAGGAAGGCTCCAAATGGTTTTGGGCGGAGGGAATTTTACCGCAGAGATCCCAAAGAACGCAAAGAGGGAAACTAACTTTGAGACAGGATTTACAAGATTAACAAGATTGTTCACCACGGAGACGCAGAGGCTCCGGTCAATGCCTGCCTTTGATGACGCGGACCA
The DNA here is from genome assembly GCF_000172555.1 of Pedosphaera parvula Ellin514. Lineage (NCBI taxonomy): Bacteria > Pseudomonadati > Verrucomicrobiota > Pedosphaerae > Pedosphaerales > Pedosphaeraceae > Pedosphaera > Pedosphaera parvula. The sequence continues at coordinate 46,638 of NZ_ABOX02000042.1, read as the reverse complement.
GGGCTGATGAACCGGGTATTTTATCGGCGGGCATTGGTTCGAAACATCCCCCGAGGTGCTCGGCCAAAAACTGCTCGGCGCGCGCGTTGAAATCTGTCCCGTTCTCTGGCCGCGCGAAGCCATGGCCTTCATCAGGATAAAGAACGTAGGTGACGCTGCCGCCGTTCTTCTCAATGGCGGCAACAATCTGCTCCGATTCAGCCTGCTTGACGCGTGGATCATTCGCTCCGTGCCCGATGAGCAAAGGCCGCACGATCCTGTCCGCGAAATTCAGTGGCGAGGCATGGTGGAGCAGGTCTGCGTCCCTTGGGTCGTCAATATTCCCGACGCGCGTATCGAGCATCCCGCGCGCGCTCTTCCAATAAGATGGAATGAAGGCAAGGAGCGTCTTCAGGTTCGACGGCCCGACCACGTCCACCGCGCACGCGAACACCTTTGGCGTGAACGTCACTCCGGCCAATGCGCAATAACCACCATAGGAGCCGCCGAAAATTCCGATCCGGTGAGGGTCTGCGATTCCTTCCTTCACGGCCCAGTTGACGCAATCAATCAGGTCGTCGTGCATCTTGCGGCCAAATTCCTTGTTGCCGGCATTGAGAAGCTTTTTCCCATAGCCGGTTGAGCCGCGGTAATTTGGCTGCAGCACCGCGTAGCCACGATTGGCGAGCCACTGGGCATAAGGATAAATGAATCCCCAGGTGTCACGCAGCCAGGGACCGTCATGCGGGAATAGAACCATGGGCAGTTTCCGCGCCGGCACTCCGTTGGGCAGGGTAAGATAGCTGTGCATCTTTAGGCCATCGCGGGCGGCGATGACGATCGCTTGCATTTCCGCCAGCGGAAGTCCTTCCAACCTGGGACGGGTGGAGAAGAGGAAAAAGCCCTCTTTGGCCTTTCGATCCCATTTATAGAATCGCGGCGGCTGCCGGTCGGAATGAAATAAAACCAGCCAGGCGTCGTTCGCTGCGGTCCGGTTCACCAACCGAAAATCGCCGTCGTTAAGCCGGGCGAGGCCTTCGAAATCGGCCTTCACTCCGGGGTCAATCACGCGCCAGACGGTTCGTCCGGGCGCGAACGAGACCGCCTCCACCACACGCGTGTGAGGGTTGATGATGACCTCGCCCGCATCCACTTCGTCGCTGGCCGCGATGATTTTCTCCACGCCGGTGTCAATGTTTTTTTCCACCACGGCGGCTGTATCCCGCCCGATCGAGGATTTGAGAAAAAGCGACCGGCCGTCTGCGGTGAAATCAATCGTTTCCAGGATTTCGTCCGGACCGACCTTGAGGAGGGACTTCCATCCCTTGTCATCGTCGCGCACGCGGATTTCCGTGCCGCCGTCGGGTGTCAGCACTTCAGCCGCCCGGACGCGAAATTTCGGGTCCGTATGCCAATTGTGAACATCTCCGGGGTTTTCGGTGTCGAGTTCCATGGCGCCGTTTTTCAGGTTGAGCAGATAAACATCAAAGAGCGAGCGGTCGCGCACATTGAGCAGGACCATGGCTCCATCCGGGAAATCGGGATTCAATTTCACCGTGAGCGCCCTGACTCCCTGAAAGGGCGTGTAATCGCACACGTTGCCAGACTGGAGGTCCACACCGAAAAGGTGAAAATTCTCGTCACCGTCACTGTCCTGCAGATAGAGCAGGGTGCGATTGTTCTCCGCCCAGAAAAACTGGCGGATGCCGCGCTTTTTGTCCGCGGTGACAATCCTGGCGTCGTCGGAGCCAACGATTTGGACCCAGACCTGGAGGACGTTGTTGGTGTCCGGCTGCAGCCATGCCAGGTGTTTGCCATCGGGAGACAGCGCAGGGGTGTCCCGCTCAGGGTTTCCAAAGAGAATGTCGCGTGGAAATCATGGAAGGCAGTCAGTCAAAGAGGTCATCGCCGACGAGGCAGGCGTCGTCAGAACAGTGAGAGAGAGCATGCGGTGCAGCCTGTACTGATGAGCCCTTGTCATGCCCGGACATACTTGAATTTTGGAGCGGCTGTCAACGGGAATTCGGAAGGAGTTGAATCACGAAGGGGCACGAATTTTCACGAAGGAATGGCCACAAAGAGGCACAAAGGGCACAAAAGGGAGAAAAAATTTTTGATTTGCGATTTTTGATTTTTGATTGAGGGCGGTCCGCCTCCTTTTGCTCGGCGGCTACGGGGAAGAGGGTTAAGTTTTCAGTTTTCAGCGGGGCATTAGCGATGGTGATGGTGGGTAGTAGAGTTGGGGAACATTGGGCTTGACAGGATTTGGGGGTGGTTCAAAGTGCGGTTGTCTCACCATAAATACAAAACCCCTTAGCCGGGACAATTCAGTTGAAGTAGCGCGGTTGCTTGATCTTTCTGATTCTTGCGGACGGTCCTTTCGGACTCGTTTTTTCCAGACAGGGACCGGGGCTTCGTTGTTCGTCGCTGACAGAGTCGAGCTTTGATGCCTCACGACGAGTGTTTCGTGCAAAGTGCCCCACCGCTTCTCTTTCCACTGAATTGTCCCGGCACAGAAAGCACTACTATGAACTATACAAGAAAGGCCGTACCGATGGGACGTTCGGGACAAGGAACCGAAGCGTCGCGAAACAGGAATTCAGTTTTATTTTCATTTGCACTTCGTTGCCGGGCGTTGTGGCTGGGCATGGTCGTCGCCGCGTTGATGACTGTGGCTGGTTATTCTGCGCATGGGCAGACTGCAACGCTGATTGTCCATTCCAATGCGTGGCTGGGAGGATTGGGCGTGGATATTTTCAATAATGCCGGTGTGTGTTGTTGCGGTTGGGGGAGTTCATACACGATTTGTCCATCGAGCGGGCAGAGTGTGTATACGGGTTGCGAGTGGCAGTGTGTGGAGATGCCGCAGCGGTTGTACACGGTGCGTGGCTGGCATTGCGGTGCGTGGGCTGTCAGTTCTGCCTACCAGCTTTTTAATAATCCGGACGTGGGCACTTCCTACAACAATGGAAGCGGGTATGTGCCGGTTTCCGGGGATTTGCTGGTCTGGAAGTCGACGCTACCCAACAGCGGACATGCCGGGCATGTGGCGGTGGTGGATTATGTGGACTCCTACAATGTTTATATTTGCGAGCAGAATTCGGTTGCAACCGGGCGCGACATCATGAGTCGTTCAGGAGTGAACGGTTCGTCTCTCAGCCGTTCTGGATGGCCGGATCGTTACTTCTATGGCGTGGTGCACAATACGAATAACCCGTTCGGCAACCTGGCGCCGCCGATACCGTTGTGGACCTGGGCCTCGCAGCCGATCAACACCAATGCCGACGGTCGGCTGGACTTGTGGGGTGTAGGCACAGACGGGAGCGTTTATCACAATGTTCAATCGACGCCCAATGGCGGCTGGAATGGCTGGGTGACGACGGGATTATCCGGAGTGCAGAGCGGCGTCACGGTTGCCCGCAATGCGGACGGCCGGTTGGAAGCGTTTGCTCGCGGCTCGAACAACAGCATCTGGCACACGTATCAATCCACTCCTAATGGCAGTTGGAGCGCCTGGGCCGACCTGGTGAGTCCGGGAATGCAAGGCACCCCGGTGGTGGCCGTGGATATCGATGGGCGTCTGGAATTGTGCGCGCGCGGCACCAATAATATCGTGTATGATAATTTCCAGACCACGGCGGGTGGCAGTTGGTATGGCTGGATTAGCTTGAGCGGAGCCATCACTTCGGATCTCGCGGCAGCACGCGAACAGGATGGACGCGCTGAGCTTTACGCGAACGGGACTGGCGGGGCGGTTTATTATAATCATCAAGCGAGTCCGAGCGGGAGTTGGAGTGGCTGGGTGAGCCTGGGTGCGCCCGCCGGGGGAAGTCAACGCGTGCCGGTCGCAGCTCAAAATGCGGACGGCCGCCTGGAAGTCTATACGGTCGATACCAACCATGTCGTCTGGCACAATTATGAAACCACGGCCAACGGCGCTTGGAACGGTTGGGCCAGTCTGGGAGGATCGATCAGTTCCCGCATAACGGCCGGCCACAATCTGGATGGGCGCATCGAGCTTTATGGCGTCGGGACGGACGGGAATGTTTATCATAATTATCAATCTGCTCCGAATGGCGGCTGGAATGGCTGGGTGAGCCTGGGAGCGGGCGCAGCGATCAAGGCCGGCGACGCCGTTGCCGTTGGCAACAATGCGGATGGACGGCTGGACATCAGCATCGGCAGCACCACCAACGCGGTCTGGAACAACTACGAGTATCCCTCGGCGAACAGCACGAGTTGGAATGGTTGGGGTACCTTGGGCGGGAGCATCTCGTATCTGTTTAAATAAATAGATTAGCGGAAGGTTTTGCATGAGCCGGTCTTTGGGGAAGCCCAGAGGCCGGTTTTTTTATTGCGTGTTGCGTGGGGGACGTGGGTTTGGCGCCAGAATGTGTCGCATGCAGGGTATTCCCCATTGGAGCAATGACCAGCAGACTGTAAACATTCCTTTGGAACAGGGAGGCAGATCATGAAACCAAAAATGCAGGAGGATATACAGAGGACTCGTTCAAGCCCGGAAGAATACGAGCTCCTCGTGCTGGGCAGCGGGACGGCTGGCAAACTTATCTCCTGGACCCTGGCCAAACACGGGATGAAGACCGCCTCCATTGAGCGAAAATATGTGGGCGGTTCCTGCCAAAACATCGCCTGCCTTCCAAGCAAGAACGTTATCCATAGTGCAAAGGTCGCTTCGTACTTCCGGCGAAGCGAGGAGTTCGGCATCACCAAGGGGGATTGGAAAATCGACATGCAGGGCGTCCGTGCTCGCAAGCGCAAGATGGTCAAGGACCTGGTTGACATTCAGATTGATCACTACAAAGAGAGCGGAGCTGAGCTGCTCATGGGATCAGGACGCTTTGTCGGACCGAAAACCATCGAGGTTACCTCTGCCGATGGCGTTATACGCCTCCTTCACGGGAAACAGGTCGTCATCAATATAGGCACCCATGCAACCATCGATCCTACGCCGGGCCTGCGTGAAGTGAACCCCTTGACCCATATCGAAGCACTGGAGCTTGATCGCATCCCGGAACATCTCATCATTCTGGGAGGCGGCTTTGTCGGCGTTGAGTTCGCCCAGGCGATGCGCCGCTTCGGCTGCCGGGTGACGATTGTTGACCGCAACGCTCGTCTGATCCATCGCGAGGATGAGGACATCTCGGCAGCCCTGCATGAACTGTTCAGGGACGAAGGAATCGACGTGCTCACCGGCACGCGGATCACTCGCGTCGAAGGCAAATCCGGCGAATCGGTGAAACTGAGCGCCAACCGCAACGGCTCGGAACTCGTCCTGGAAGGCAGTGATATCCTGGTCGCGGCGGGTCGCACGCCCAACACCGACGGCATTGGTCTGGACCTCGCCGGAGTTGAAACCACCAGCCATGGGTACATCAAAGTGAATGAACGCCTGGAAACAACGGCACCCGACGTCTGGGCAGTGGGTGAGTGCGCTGGCAGCCCGCACTTCACACACATCTCGGAAAACGACTTCCACATCGTGCACGAAAATATCCTTGGCGGCCATCGCGTGACCACCGGCCGGCAAGTGCCGTTCTGCGTATTCACGGACCCCGAGTTTGCCCGGGTCGGCCTGAGTGAAACGGAGGCCAACGAGGGTGGCGTCGCCTATCGACTGGCGAAAATTCCACTCAGCGCGGTACAGCGAGCCCGAACGCTTTCAGAAACCCGGGGTTTCATGAAAGCCCTCATTGACACCCAGAGTGATCGCATCCTTGGCTTCAGCGTTTTCGGAGTCGAGGCGGGAGAAATCATGGCCAGCGTGCAAGTCGCGATGATTGCCGGGCTCCCTTATACAGCGCTACGTGACGCCATCTTTACACATCCAACGCTGCTCGAAGGACTAATCGCACTTTTTAATAATGTGACGCCTGCCTCCGTTCCCGCTTCCAAAGCGTAGGTTTTACAAGCATGAATCTCCCTGGATCATACCAGACAAAATCAAGCCAGTGCAAGACGCTGACGATGTGAAGGATTCAACTTCGCAGATCCACAGTTCCCGTTGTGCAAGGCTGCTCCCTGCCTTGCTCAGCGTGATCGCCGGCAGCGCGGATGTCATCAGCTTTCTCGGACTCGGCCTGTTCAGCGCACATGTTACCGGCAATCTGGTCGTCCTCATCGCACAGATATTAGGCAGGGGAACAGGCGCCGCCTGCCTCGTCCTCTCCTTGCCGCTTTTCATTCTGGTGCTTGGCCTTACGAGGTTGCTCGTCGCTGGCTTGGAAGCGCTTGGCATCGGCTCCTTGCGGCCTCTGCTCCTGCTGCAATTTCTGATGCTGGGCGGTGCTTTTGTTCTTTGCCTCGTCTCTGGCGACCATCGGGATTCAGGGGCGCGAAACACACTCATTGCCGGCCAACTGGCCGTGGCAGCCATGGCCGTCCAGAATGCACTGGTGCAGCTTTCGTTGCAGGGGACGCCCCCAACTACGGTGATGACGACAGACCTTACTCGTTTCATCATGGATGCTGGCGAAGTCTTATTGGGGCATAATCCAGCCGAGGTGGCCGAGGCGCGTCACCGAGCGAAGCATACCTGGCCAGTTATCATTGGCTTCATCGCAGGCGCTGGCCTTGGTGCGGTGTGCTTTGCGGCCGGAGGCCTAAAGTCCCTGGGCTTGCCCGCCGGCCTGGCCTTGCTTGCATTGGTCATGAGCCTGGCCATCAGGCCGGTTGGTAGAAAGCAATGATGATTTTGTGTGTTGCGTGTTGCGTCAGATTCCCGGGCGGAGGTTGGGTTGAGAGATGCGGGGACGAGGATGGTAGTGTTTGTTGTCGTCGATGCCGGAGAACTCGGAGTCGGCGGGGGCGGAGTCGTAAAGGATGTTTGGTTCCAATTGCATGGTCGTGGCAGGGCGACCTGGGTGTTTGGTTTCGAGGAGGGCAGTGCCCGTGCCGGTGAGGAATGTTCCGTCATCCTTCATGACGTATTCGCCGGGGTTTATTTTGGCGGTGCGATTGTCGCAGGTGGCCTGGTAATCGGATTGGGGTGGGAGTTTGCGGAGGTTGCCGATGACGTAGCCAGCGCGGAGATTGATGCGGGTGTGGGAGATGGTGCCGTGTTTGGTTTTTTCAAAATCAAGTCGGTCGAGGGAGACGACCGAGTTTTCGTAGATGTTGAGGGTGCTTAGTTTTTCGGTCCAGGTATAGAAAGGGTCGCGAGGTTGGTTGGGGTCGAAGCCATAATGCGGTTTTTTTTCAAGGAGAAGGGTGACTTGAGATTTGCTGCCAGCGGTTTGGATGACAGTGCCAGCGGCGATGCTGGTCCCTTTTTCGACCACTGCCCAGGTTTTGCCATCGGTGGAGTAGCGGGCTTTGCCATTGACGGAAGTGACTCGGGCAGTGGGTGGCGGGGCGTCTTTGGCGAAAAGGGCCGTGGGGAGGGTGAGCCACAGGAACGCGCAAAGGACACAGAAGAGTTGTGTTGCGTGGTGCGTATTGCGTGCTGGGCGTCGAATGGTTCTCATGGCGTGAAGGGCGGGTGGAGTATGAAGGAAAGGGTCGGGGAAGGAAAGAGAGTATTGAATGCGGAAGGAGCAACTGCAGAGAGCTCAAAACGGAAAAGGACGGATGGGTAACCGCGAATGGATCGGGATTCACGTGGATAGGGCAGGGTGGAATTTGTGAGTAATTATTGAAATATTTGTTGACAGAGTCGTAGAAGATAAGTATTTGTTGTGGCGTGTGAAAGAGGTCAATACCGACCTGAATTGTGGCTGTTATGTTTTATAAATACGACGTTTACGATAAAGTAATAGATCATATTGCAGTATGGACCGGTTAAACTGACTTAAACTGAGTTAGCCTTGGTTAAACTGAGATATAAAATGCATGTTCAGATTGTCATTTTGTCCAAGTTTCAAATTGGCGATGGTCTGGCGTTTGCTGTTCGTAATATATCTTATGGTGCGGAAGCCATCGGAAGGTATCGGAAGGTATCGGAAGGTATCGGAAGGTATCGGAAGGTTAAAATTTTTCCGGGTGGAATGATGCCATTAGGAAAAGAAATGGAGAGGTTGAACGTGACGAGTAACGAGTTGATCGGCGGGGGTAGTGTCATCACGATGGGTTGCCAATCGGCTGTGGCAAAGATTGATGAAGCGGATTGGGTGGGTGGAGTGACAGAAGTGGCGGAAGAGGTTAAAATAGGCTTTGAAGGGCAAAAAGGGGTTGGAAAATCGGTTGAAATATTGATTAGCGAGCGCTTGCAATCCTTCAGAAGGCAATCCATGCTAGCCGGATAAATTTCAAGCGCGACATTAAATAACGCGCCTTTTAGAACGCATGAGTACATCTCCAGAAGCTGAATTTAATTTGGAAAAGTTGTTCCTGCCCGCCTGGGCTCAGGAAGCACCGGCCGCAAACCGTTACGAAAAGTATACGGGCAATGAAACATCGGAGCGTCCTGAACGCCGTGGTGGTGATCGTGGTGGTCGCAGGCCGGAAGGCCGGGGCGGTCCTGGTGGGCCGCGTCGCGAAGGTGGCGGCGGTCGTCCGGGCGGTGCGCCGCGTGGGCCGGGTCAAGGTCAAGGTGGCTTTGGCGGTGAACAGCGTGGGCCACGTCGCGAGGGCGGCGGTGGATTTAATCGTGGGCCGGGCAGAGGTCCTGGTCAGGGTCGCGAAGAGCGTGGCGGTCGGTTTGACCGTGGCGAGCGTCGTGAGGCGCCGTTGCCATTGCCGGAGTTGACGGTGACTTATTTGCCGGATGACAAGGGAGTGGATTCGTTGTCGCGGCAGATCAAGATGAGCGGGCGTTCGTTCCCGTTGTTTGATATTGCGCAGATGATTTTGCAGAAGCCCGAGCGGCATTTGGTACGCTTCGAGGTGAAGAAGAAGCAGGATGGAACGGTGGCGCAGCCGTTGTTCCTGTGCGCGATCGATGATTCCCTGTGGCTTTCCGAAGAGGAAGCGGTGGCGCATGTGATGACGAAGCATTTCGGCATGTTCTATCAGGCGGAGAAAACGCCGACGGAACCGCCGAAGGGAACTTATACGTTCGTGGCGCAGTGCGGCATCAGCGGAGTGATTTTGGGCCCGCCGAATTATCATGATTATCAGAATCAATTGCGGCGGTTGCACGCGGAACGTTTTTCGCGGATGCCATTCGATATGTTTAAGTCGCGCGTGAAGATCGTGAAGGACGAGGCGACGGTGAAGAAGTGGGTGGAAGACCAGAGTTTCAAGACGGAATATATCTGCCTGAACGTGCCGGAAGCGGGACGATTGGCGAGTCGCGAGGATGTGGACAAACATTTCCGCGAAGTTCATTTGCCGAACATCATCAAGCAGGTGGAGAAGCACACGATGACGGGTGTGGCGGCGAGAGCATTGCGCGCGCCGGCATTGCAGCGTTTGTTGCGGAGCACCTGGGAAGATCAGCGGCGGTTCCCGTTGCAGATTGCGACGATATTGAGCCAACAATTTGCGGGTCACGGCTTGCAGTTCTTCAAGGTGAACAAGACGGTGACGCATGTATCGGTGGCGCGTCCGCATTATTTGGATTTGGATGCAACGCCGGTTTCCGAGCAGGTAAAGAAGATCGTGCAGTTCATCGATTCGAAGCCGAAGTGCACGCGGAAGCAATTGGTGGAAGCCTTGGCGCCGACGCCAAAGGTCGCACCGGCAACTCCGCCAACTGTCGCAACAGCTGAAGCTGCGCCTGCGTCCGCACCTGCTGAAGGTGCCGCACCGGCCGCTGCGCCAACTCCAGCAGAACCCGCGACCACGCCGGAACAGGCGGCGGTGATTGGAGATTTGCATTGGTTGATTCACCAGGGTCACGTAATTGAATTTGCCAACGGCATTTTGGAGACGGCCAAGAAGCCGGTTCCGAAACCGCCCAAGCCAGCCAAGGCAAAGCCTGCTGAAGCTGCAGCGGTTGCGGGTGGTGAATCGGCTGAAGGCCAGGCCGCGACTTCGGGTGAAGCAACGGCAACGCAGACTGAGGCGAGTGCCGGGGAGCAGGTTGCACAGGAAAGCTCCAGCACTGCTGAACCTGCGACAACACCCGAGCCGACAGCACCTGGTGCTTCATCGGATACGGAGCCAAAACCAGAGACTTCCGCGACTTAAATGGAGCGGATTGGGCTGGGTGGCAGGAGTTTAACTGAGTTAATTGACTTCCCTTGGGAAGTTTCGGTGCTAATTTGACGTATGGCTTTTAGTAATTTGGGTCTTTCGCAGACGATGGTCGATGGGGTTAAGGCCATGGGGTATGTTGAGCCTACACCAATTCAGCTTCGTGCAATTCCGCTGATCCTTTCCGGACAGGATGTCATTGGCAGTGCCCAAACCGGCACCGGCAAAACAGCCGCGTTCGCCTTGCCGATTCTCTCAAAACTCGAAAGCCATCAGCCCCGCCCGAGGCTTTTGATTCTGGAACCGACCCGTGAGTTGGCTGCCCAGGTGGAGACGGCCATTCGCGATTTTGCGCGGTTCACCAATCTCCGTGCCGCAGTGTTATACGGCGGGGTTGGCTATGGCCGCCAGATGGATGCTTTGAAAGCCGGGGTGGATATCATCATCGCCACGCCTGGACGTTTGCTGGATCATTTGGAGCGCGGGACATGCAAATTCGACCAGATCAAATATTTGGTTTTGGACGAAGCGGACCGCATGCTGGACATGGGTTTTCTTCCGGATGTTCGCCGCATCGTCGACAAATGCCCGCGTGATCGGCACACCTCGCTTTTTTCCGCGACTGTCCCACCGCAAATTGAAACACTCATCAAATGGGCGATGAAGAATCCGCAGACGATTGAGATCGGTGCGCGACGTTCACCCGCCGAAACGGTGAAGCATGTGATCTATCCGGTGGCGGAGGATCAAAAGAGCGATTTGCTCAGGGAATTGTTGGAACGGGTGAATTACGATTCGGTGATTGTTTTTTGCCGCACCAAACATCGGGCTGATCGAATTGCGATTTTGTTAAAACGAAATAATCACGCGGTGGCGGTGCTGCATTCGAATCGCACGCAACGCGAGCGCGAAGATGCGTTGAAGGGTTTTCGCAACGGGCGGTTTGAGGTGTTGGTGGCGACGGATATTGCCGCACGCGGTTTGGATATCGCCGACGTGAGTCACGTGATTAATTACGACGTTCCGCAACATCCCGAGGATTACATTCACCGCATTGGCCGTACCGGGCGTGCTGCAGCCACTGGTGATGCGTTTACGCTGATGGTGGCGGAGGATTCGCAACACGTGCAATCCATCGAGCGCTTTATCGGCAAGAAGGTGGAACGGATCAAGCTCGAGAATTTCAACTATAAGTACACCGCACTGTTCGAGGAAGGGAAACCAGGTCAACCGCAGGGTTACGAGCGCAAGGTTAAAGGAGTGCGCTTGAGTGGCGGATATTATTTCGGGCCAGCCAAGCGTCGGCGTCGTTAAGCATGGCATTTGCGCTCGCCAGAATCCGGTTTTTCCATTACCAGCATAGCGAATGATTGACCGTCGAGCGTTCTATGAGCAGCGGGCGCCCTGTCGTTTGCGGGAAACGAATCGCTATTATCAACAATCGCTTCGCAACCATTATGGATTTTTAGTTCCTCCAGGTCTGCGGGTTTTGGAGGTGGGTTGCGGGGTTGGTGATTTGCTCGCAGCAGTCAAGCCGTCCAAAGGTGTGGGAATAGACTTTAGTGAAGGGATGGTAAAGCTTGCCCGGGAACGCCATCCGGACCTGGAATTCAAGGTTGCCGATGCGGCGGAATTTTCGAGCACTGAAAAGTTTGATTACATCATTCTCTCCGATCTGGTGAATGATTTGCCTGACGTGCAAGGTGTGCTGGAGCATTTAAAAAAAGTTTCGCATTCAGGCACGCGACTGGTGCTCAACTTCTTCAACAATCTCTGGCGACCAATTCTGGGTGGTGCGGAAAAAATGGGAGCCAAGGCTCCAACCCTGTTGCAGAACTGGCTTTCACTGGATGACATGACCAACCTACTGCATCTGGCAGGTTGGGAGGGCATCAGGACCGAGACCCGGTTGCTTTGGCCGGCGGGAACGCCGTTGGTTGCGCCGCTGATAAATCGCTGGATTGCTCCGTTTCTTCCACATTTTTGTGTCACCGTCGTTGTTGTTGCGCGTCTGAAATCACAACCCGATTCCCGACCGCAATACAAATGTTCTGTCGTAATTCCCGCTCGAAATGAGGCAGGAAATATTGAGGCGGCAGTGCAAAGAACTCCTGAGATGGGATTGGGGACTGAGATTATTTTCATCGAAGGCCATTCCAAGGACAACACCTGGGAGGAAATTCAGCGCGTTGCCGTCAAATATCCACAGCGGGAAATCAAGGTTCTTAAACAGCAGACCAAAGGCAAGGGCGGGGCAGTGCGCGAAGCATTCGCTGCCGCGACTGGTGATATTCTATTTATTTTGGATGCTGATTTGACGATGCCACCCGAGGAATTGCCAAAGTTTTACGAGGCGGCGCGATCAGGGACGGCAGAATTTGTGAATGGAGTGCGCCTGGTGTATCCCATGGAGGACGAAGCGATGCAGTTCCTGAATATGCTGGCAAATAAAGCCTTCGGTCTTACTTTCAGCTGGCTCCTGGGCCAAAATATCAAGGACACCCTCTGTGGGACCAAGGTTCTATTCCGTTCGGATTATGAGCTGATTGCGAAGAACCGTTCCTACTTTGGTGACTTTGATCCTTTCGGGGATTTTGATTTGATTTTTGGCGCCGCGAAACTAAATCTGCGCATGGTCGACCTGCCGATTCGCTATCGTGCACGCACCTATGGTGAGACGAACATTCATCGCTGGAGCCACGGTTGGTTGCTGCTCCGGATGGTAATGTTTGCCGCCCGCCGCATGAAGTTTTTAAAATGATTCCGCTGGAGCAACATCAGCTTGAGATTCAGAAAAACCTGCGCGCCTGGAAAGCCAAACCATTGTTGCAGCAAATTTACGCCGGGTTCTACCAACAAATCATTGCGTTAATCGATCGGCAAATGCCCGGACGAATAATTGAAATCGGTTCAGGCATCGGCAATTTAAAACAGCATTTACCCGAAGCCATCAGCACGGACCTGTTCGCAAATCCCTGGCTCGACATCGTGTGCGATGGCTATGACCTGCCCTTCAAAAACGAAAGTCTCTCACACCTGGTGTTGTTCGATGTCTTTCATCATCTCGAAGCGCCGAACGCATTCTTGGCAAAGGCGAAGCGTGTGTTGAAGCCCAATGGCCGGCTGATTTTATTCGAGCCATTCATCAGTTGGAGCAGCCATCCTGTGTATGGTTTGTTGCATCATGAACCGGTGGCGTTGAACGAAAGGATAAACTTCGATCATTCATTTCCACCGCCGCGCGATTATTATGCGGCGCAAGGGAATGCCACCAGGCTGTTCTTCCGCAAGGAAACTCCAAGCTGGCCGGAGCAATGGAACGTCTTCCACGCCCAGGCGTTTAGTAGTTTTGGCTACCTGCTTTCGGGTGGCTACAGCAAGCCCGCACTTTATCCTGCCAGTTGCTTCGAGTTCACTGAGCTTTTGGATGGTGCTCTTTCGCATTGGCCGAGGCTTTTCGGCGGCAGATGTCTTGTTGGATTGTCCCCGAGATAGGGTGCACCGACAATTTCCCAGTCAATATCTATTGCAACCCGGAAGGATGGCTTGGGAGTGTCTTTAAGCGGATCAGGTACACTTCAGCTTCATTAGTCCTTCCCTTCATTTGCAAAGCGATGGCCATATTCTTTATGGCAGACGCATTTTCCGGCTCACGTTGCATGACTTTTGAAAACTGGGCCATCGCCTGGTCCAGCTTTCCCAATTGAGCGTATGCCACACCCAGGTCATTCAGCGAGGGCATAAGATCGGGGGCGAGGCGCATGGCTTCGGCATAGGAGGCGCTGGCTCCATCCAGATCGCCGGTTTCCTTAAGGGCGTTGCCGAGTTGATGATGCCCCTCTGCAAAGGCGGGTTTAATTTGGATAGCCTCTCTTAGTACTTCAACTGCGTTGGTGAACTGGCCATGATCCACATGTGCCTGGGCCAGACGCATCTGCAGGTTAAGCCGCGCACTGGCAAGTTTCGGTTCGTCCTTCCACGGGCGTAGAATTGCCTGGAAAAATCCGACGCTTGTCTGCCACATAAAGGTTTGCTGATAGCTCATGGAGGCAAAGAGCAGAAGGGTAACTGTCGATGCACCAAGTAAAAGCTGGCGTAAACGAAGATGTGCCCAGAGTTTGGCCAACAAAGCTGAGAGCAAAATAGACCAGCCAATGCTCACGACCAGACTGTAACGGTCAGAAGGGTAGTGAGGATGCTCAGAAATGCCCAACACTGGAACCAGGAGCGCTAAATAACAGATCCATATTACGAAAATCCCGGGCCAGAGGCGGCGTCGCAAAAACAAAATCAAACTTAACCCCACCACCAGGATCGCACTCAATAGGAATGGCAGGTCGAGGGGCTTGAATTCAAGCAGTTGAATCGGGACCGGAGTAAGATTAAAAGGCAGAAAAGGTTTCCAAATGTAATAAGCCCAGATGAAGAATCCTTGCATTACCCTGGAGGCAAACCCAAATTCCGCCAGACTTGCGGGATTGCTCCACATGGTGCTGGCAGGATGGGATCGAATACGGAGGTTTAACCAACCAAAAAAGACCGCAATCGCCAGGAACACGAATTGCTCCGCCCAGACTTTGAATGCCTCCCTGGACAACCAACGGGCAGGATCTAATTCCAACCGTCGCAAAGGAAAAAAGTTGAGCCCCCAAAAAACGACAAAACCGCCCAGAGCGAGAGGGAAACTCATCAAGGAAATGATAAAGAGAAGCATGCTTAAACCCACGTACAGTTTCGGGTTCTTCACCTCGGCTGCCCGCAGATAAGAAAATATGGAAAGGAGAAAGAAAAAAAGCGGCTGTACATAAGCTAACTCTACCGCCCAGGCGGTACTTTCAACTCGCAACGGATGGACTCCCCAGAAGGCGGCGCCAAGTGCAGCACAGATCGCAAATTGAGGCGGCGCCGTTTCCCTGGCAACATTTCTGGCCAGCAAAAGCAGCTTATGGATCAGCAAAAAAACCAGGCCAGTATTGGCGGCATGAAAAAGCAAAACTATCAGGTGGAAGTAAAAGGGTTTAAGGCCAAAGCACGCCTTTATTGCCGACCAGGTAAACCAACAGAGTGGTTGATAGCGCCAGACGTAAGTAGTGTCCGTAGAAATCCACTTCAGCTGATCCAAGCCCAGGCCGGTGAGATGTGGATTGAGGTAGATATTGGCATCATCGTCCCAGGGCAGGAATTCGGCACTCAGTACGGGATAAAACACCGCGCAAACCAACAGGAACAAGATCAGGAAAAGACGAGTTCGCATTCGCCGTTCATTTGCGTAGCCTGGCGGAGTCGAAGACATGTAGCGCTATACAATTACCAATGGCTAAACCAAAGGCAACTTGATTTCGCACCGTTGTTGAGACGGCAGGGACTATCGACTTTATTTGATCAGCTCTTCAGCAATCTGCACCGCATTGAGCGCAGCGCCCTTGAGCAGTTGATCGCCGGCCACCCAGAAGCAAAGACCGTTGTCGAGCGCGCAATCCATGCGGAGTCGACCGACCTGGCAGTTATACTTCTCAGCCACGTAGAGCGGCAGCGGGTATTCAGCTTTTTCGGGAGCATCCACAAGGTCCAGGCCGGGAGCCTTGGACAGAACCAGTCGGGCACTCTCCACAGAGACAGGCTTCTCAAATTCGGCACTGACAGCAATGGAATGAGCGCGATAAACCGGCACGCGTACGCAGGTGACACTGGCGCGGAAGGAGGCATGATGCATGATCTTGCGACCTTCATTTTCCATCTTCATCTCTTCCTTGGTATAACCTGTCGGTAGGAAGGAATCCACATGGGGCAGTACGTTGAAAGCAATCTGATGTGGGTAAACTTCTTTCGTGACCGTTTTGCCGGCGACGATCTGCCCAACCTGCCGCTCCAATTCTTCAATCGCCTTGGCGCCAGTGCCGGAAACGGCCTGGTAACTGGATGCAAAAATACGTTTTACATTAAATGCCTGATGCAGTGGATACAATGCCATCAAAGTGATGGCGGTCGTGCAGTTCGGATTGGCGATGATGCCTTTGTGCTTTTTAACATCAGCTCCATTGATTTCCGGAACAACCAGGGGAACGGTGTCATCCATGCGGAAATAGCTGGAGTTATCGACAACGACACAGCCAGCTTTGACTGCAGCCGGGGCGAATTCCTTCGAGATGCTGCCACCTGCACTGAACAGAGCGATATCAATCCCCTTGAAAGAATCTTTAGTCAGCTCTTGAACCGTAATCTCCTGCTCCTTGAGTTTAAGCTTTTTGCCAACCGAACGGGCGGAAGCCAGCAAAGTCAACTTGCCCACGGGAAAATTACGTTTTTCCAGTGTCTTAATCATTTCGATGCCGACGGCACCCGTCGCACCGACTATTGCTACATGCGGATTACGATTCATAAAAGCGGGCGAATATACCAATAAACCACCTGAAAGTCATCCCTAAAATATCGTCCACCGTTACGTATTTTTAAAACGAATTCCTTAAGAACAGCCTATAAAAATCCAAAGTGTTGATCATCGGTATTCAACCCGAGTTCGCCGGCGAAAGGATGTTGGGATGGGCCACCACCACTTTTTGATTAAATAAATCTCGAATCGAAGCGTCCAATCCCACAGAATAAGGTAATGTCGATGATTCATCGGACAATTCAGGTCGGGTTTGATCTGCGCGTGTTTTTCACGCAGAAGGTCTTTGCTCCGGCCAACCCGCTCCTTCAGGAAGTTTTAACTCGCGACAAAAATGAGCGGGTGCATGGTGTGCTGGTCGTAATTGATGAGGCGCTGTCTCAGTCCCGGCCGGAATTGGTTCAGGAGATTGAATCTTACTTTTCCACGGCATCCAAACGCTTAAAGCTGGTCTGTCCGCCAATGATCATTGAAGGCGGCGAGCGAACCAAGAACTCCTATTTCCATGTTTCCGAAATTCACTCTCACATCGATCGCTATCACATCGACCGTCATTCTTATCTGATCGCAATTGGGGGAGGGGCTTTATTGGACATGGTGGGATTGGCTGCCTCGACCGCGCATCGCGGAGTTCGGCATATCCGTATTCCGACCACGACCTTGAGCCAGGCTGATTCCGGTGTGGGGGTTAAAAATGGAATCAACGCCTTCGGTAAAAAGAATTTTATTGGCACTTTCACTCCGCCCTATGCGGTGGTCAATGATTTCGACATGCTGTTGTCGCTTACGGACCGCGATAAACGCGCGGGCTATGTGGAAGCAATCAAAGTTGCGTTGATCCGGGACAAAGGGTTTTTTGAAGAAATCGAGCGTGATGCCGGTCTGCTGGCTCAATTTCAGCCGATGGCGATGCATCACTTGATTCGTCGTTGCGCCGAGCTGCATTTGAATCATATTGCCAGTTCGGGCGACCCGTTTGAGTTCGGATCAGCCCGCCCGCTCGACTTCGGACATTGGGCAGCGCACAAGCTGGAGCAACTTTCAGAATATAAAATACGGCATGGCGAGGCGGTGGCCGTCGGTATTGCGCTGGATGTCGTCTATTCCCGCAAAATGGGTTTTATCGATTCAGCCTCGACCGAGAGAATTTTGAAACTCCTCGAGACACTGGGATATGAGTTATACGCGAACGAGTTGCTGCACGTGGATTCCGATCATTCACTTTTGGTGCTGAAAGGGCTCGAGGAATTCCGTGAACATTTGGGTGGTGAACTCACGATCACCTTGTTAAACGGGTTGGGCTCCGGCTTTGAAGTGCATGACATGGTATTGCCTAAAATCGTCGAATCGATATTCGAGCTTCAGGATCGGCATAACCGTCGCGCAAAGATTGTTCCGGCCTTTGGCTGAGTTTTTAATTTCGATTGGAAGTTGGAATTTTCTTCGTTGGCCGGCTTGCTTGTTTATTTCCTCCGTGCTTATTTGTGCCCGTCCGTGGATAAATGGAACTCATGAAGCGCACAGCGGTCATTAACGTGGTTGGACTCACCGAATCACTTCTCGGTCCTACTACTCCACACATCAACCGGTTTGTTTCCAAAGGTGCCAGGGCGAACATTGTTCCTCCATTTCCCGCTGTAACCTGCACCTCGCAATCCACCTACCTGACTGGACTGCCTCCTTCGCAACACGGAATCGTTGCCAACGGTTGGTACAATCACGAGCAGGCCGAGGTGCAGTTTTGGAAACAGTCCAACCATTTGGTTCACGGGCGTAAAATTTGGGAGGAGCTGCGGGAATTGGAGCCTGGCTTCACCTGCGCGAAACTTTTCTGGTGGTACAATATGTATTCCACCGCCGATTACTCCATCACACCACGGCCCATGTATCCGGCCGATGGACGGAAGGTGTTCGACATCTATTCCTGGCCATTTTCCATCAGGCCTGACATCAAGAAGGATCTCGGTGAATTTCCATTCCCTACATTTTGGGGACCGGGAGCAGGAGTGCAAACTCCACAAGGCGCACCGGATGCCTGCTCACGCTGGATTGCTGAATCCGCCAAATGGATCGAGACCAAATATTCTCCCACGCTGAGCCTCGTTTATTTGCCGCACCTGGATTACAATTTGCAACGGTTGGGACCAAAACATCCGGGGATTACCGAGGACCTGCGGCGGATCGATTCCATTGTGGGCGATTTAATCCAATTCTTCGAGCAACGTTCAGTTCGCGTGATATTGCTTTCAGAATACGGAATAACCCCGGTCGATACGCCCATTCATATCAACCGGATTTTACGCGAAAACAATTGGCTCGCCGTTAAGGAGGAGCTTGGCCTCGAGTTGCTGGATGCAGGTGCCAGCAGAGCGTTCGCCGTAGCCGATCACCAGGCCGTGCATATTTACCTCAACGACCCCTCCATCGAAAACAAGGTCCGCGCCGTGATCGAAAAAGTACCGGGTGTGGCCGACGTGCTCGACCGCAAGCAACAGGAGGCTCGAAGGATCAATCATCCGCGCTCCGGCGATCTCATAGCCGTTTCACACGAGAACGCCTGGTTCACCTATTACTACTGGTTTGACGACAACAAGGCCCCCGACTTTGCGCGCTGTGTGGACATTCATCGCAAGCCGGGCTACGACCCGGTTGAACTCTTTCTCGATCCGAAAATTCCGGCCGTGAAACTGAAGATTGCGCTCAAGTTATTAAAGAAGAAGCTTGGCTTTCGGATGTTGATGGACGTGATTCCACTCGATGCCACCCTGGTGAAAGGCTCGCACGGGTGCAGACCGTCAAATCCAGCTGACTATCCGATCTTCATTACTTCCCAACCAGAGTTGTTGGCCAATGGACAAATGAACCCGACTGACGTTTACCATCAAATCAAGCGTCATGTGCTACATTGATGCACCATTATCATGATGGCTTTAAGGGTATTCTTCACAGCGTCTGTTATTGGCGCCTTGCTCAGTTGTGCAAAGGCTGAAAACTGGCCCGGCTGGCGTGGGCCGCGCGGCGATGGCACCAGCTTGGAGAAGAATGTTCCCGTGCATTGGAGCACCACGAGCAATGTTTTGTGGAAGATCGAACTGCCGGGCAGCGGACATGCCTCGCCGATCCTCTGGGAAGACCGCGTATTTATTGTTACAGCTCTTTCAGATACACAGGATCGCGTGCTGCTCTGCCTGGATCGTAAGAATGGAGAAACGCTCTGGCAGAAAACCGTTCTCACCGCTCCATTGGAGGGAAAACATCGGCTCAATACCTTTGCCTCCAGCACGCCCGTAACCGATGGAGAAATGGTTTACGTCGCCTTTTTGGATAAAAAGGAGATGCTGGTCGCTGCCTATGATTTTAAAGGAGAGCAAAAATGGGTGGTGCATCCCGGTTCCTTCGCCAGCATGCATGGTTTTTGCAGTTCGCCGGTTCTATTCAAGGATAAGGTCATTCTAAATGGAGATCACGATGGCGATGGTTACATCGTCGCGCTGGATCGAGAAACAGGGCAGACGCTCTGGAAAACCCCGCGCCCGAATCATACCCGCAGTTATTGTGCCCCGGTGATCCGGGAGTTGGGTGGTCGCACGCAAATGGTGCTTACCGGGAGTAAATGCGTTGCCAGTTATGATCCGAATAATGGCAAATTACACTGGATCATCGATGGTCCAACCGAACAATTTGTTGCCTCGCCGGTTTACAGTGAAAAGACCGGGCTCATTTACATCACCGGCGGTTTTCCGGAACATCATATTCTTGCCATCAAACCTGATGGACAGGGGAATGTCACCAAAACGCATGTGGCCTGGCATTCGATGAAGGGGGCAGCGTACGTTCCATCGCCCATCATTTCCGGGGATTATTTCCTGATTGTCTCTGATCAGGGAATGGGAAACTGTTTCGACTCCAGTTCAGGCAAAATTCTGTGGCAGGAGCGATTCGGCGATCACCATGCCTCCCTGGTTTCAGCCAACGGCCTGGTTTATTTCCTGTCCGACGATGGGGTTACTCGAGTGGTAAAACCGGGAGCGGAGTTTCATCTGGAAGCGCAGAATGAACTGGGTGAAACCTGCTTTGCCTCCCCGGCAATCAGCAATGGACAGATTTTCATTCGAGGCGACAAACACCTTTTCTGTTTCGGTGGAAAGTAGCCTTTCTGCTTTCGCCCCTGCACCCAATCGACCGGCTCTTTTTTCTCAGGACGGACGCATCTTAATGCCTCCGCAATCCGGCGTAAAAACACTTGGTTTTGCGAATTGCCGCAACTCCGAAATCCTGCCAGGGCCAATGCGTCAGCAATAGAAACCGCCCTGGACCAAATAATGAATTGAACTGGAGTGACGCAAAACCACTACTGTTCAAAATTGAATTTGGAATTTATCGGGGCAAAGCCAATTTTAATGCGTATTTAAAGGGATACTGATTGACCTGCTTCTGAGCCACAGAGGGGCTAGAGGGTGTACTTAACTTTTAAATGTTCTTTTGCATCTTGCTACCGTTGTAAGGCTTGCTTTGATTTTAATTTCGCACTCGCGCAGATTCCGAATTGCGTAAGTTTCTCATCCAGAAGCCTCTGCTGAAAAGTCAAGAACACGCTCTAACCTGTTTTCTAAAGCAGCAACTCATTTCAGGTTATATCTCGAACAAAAGCATAGCCGTCAACGTTCCAGATTGCCTATTTTGGACAGCAGTGACGAAAAACAAAATACCCTTATTGAAAACCAGCAATAAGGGTATTTTAAAAACTGTTCGGCTTCGTGTCGAGAGAAATGAACTTGCGGCAAACATTTTGAGGGGAAACCCATTTGGATGCGTTCGTCCTGACTTTTTTCTTGGGTTTATGGTTCGGTCTGGCAAATTGGGTTAGCATGATTTTAAGTGAGACGAAGGTCTCCACTGAATCCAGTTCCGCGACGCATGATTTAGGCGCTTGGTTTACTCCGGGCCGGTTTGCCGCACTTTTGGGTATTCTCTTATTCGCCACTTTTCCTGAAATCATCACCGGACAAGCCACGTTTTTTTATCGGGACTTCGGCGTTTTTACCTATCCCACGGCTTTCTTCCATCGTCAAAGTTTTTGGAACGGAGAGGTGCCCCTTTGGAATCCATTGAACAACTGTGGAATTCCATTCCTGGCCCAGTGGAATACCTCTGCCTTGTATCCTCCATCGCTGTTTTATCTGCTCCTGCCACTTTCCTGGTCGTTGGGCGTATTTTGTGTCGGGCACCTTTTTTTAGCAGGTATGGGCATGTACTTCCTGGCTTACCGTTGGACAGGAAATCGCTTTGCGGCGGCGGTTGCTGGCGTGGCCTTTGCCTATAACGGTCTAAGCTGGCACTTGTTGATGTGGGTAAGCAACCTGGCTGTTTATGCCTGGATGCCGTGGGTAGTGTTCAGCGTGCAACGCGCCTGGCGTGAGGGTGGACGGCAGACCATTTTAGCCGGATTGGCTGGGGCGATGCAAATGCTCGGCGGAGCGCCTGAACTGATTTTGCAAACATGGTTGTTTATCGGGCTGCTCTGGCTTTTGGAATTTGCCGAGGGCAATAGTAATCGCTCAAAAATGATTGTTCGATCGCTTGGGCTTGGCTGTCTCGTGGGAGGTTTGTCTGCGGCGCAACTGTTGCCTTTCATGGATCTGCTGTCTCACTCACAACGCGATACCAACTACAGCGATGCAGGCTGGGCAATGCCTCTATCAGGACCCGCCAACTTTCTCGTGCCGCTCTTTCATTGTTTTGCTGCGGGGCATGGTGTGTTTGTCCAATACGAACAGTATTGGACCGCTTCTCATTATGTGGGAATTGGGGTTGTCGCTCTCGCTCTCCTGGCCGCGTGGAAGGTGCGAGATAAGCATGTTTGGTTGCTAAGTGCAGTCACGATTTTCAGTATTTTAATTTCCTTGGGCACGCAAGGTCCCATTTATACACCTCTAAAGACAGTCCTGCCACAACTTGGCTTCATGCGCTATCCCATAAAATTTGTGGTGCTGGCGGTATTTGCCCTTCCATTACTCTGTGCGTACTCGATGACTTGGATACAAACTGACTTGTCCAATTCGAAGGGCTCGCGCTTTTCGATCATGACCGTCGGTTTCGTCCTCCTAGGTTTGGTGGGCTGGATTATTTGGTCTGCCCAATCTCAACCGATGATAAAGGATAATCTGACGTTGACCTTCATGAATGCAGGAATGCGGAGTATCCTGTTGATCCTTATTTTAGGAGTCACGATTCTTTTCCAACGTGCGACGCTGCTTAAAAAGCAATTGATTCTCGGCACCTCGCTGCTGGTCCTGCTCTGGGTCGATATTTACACCCATGCTCCCAATCTCACTCCAACTGTTCCACCCCAGGTTTATGAACCCGATATAATGAGGAAGGAACTGATGTTAAATCCCAAGTCACAAGTGGGTGAGCCACGCGTGATGCCCAGATTGGCAACCATTGAGAAAGTCCGGTACACGAGCCTCAACAATCCCAAGGTGGATTATCTCTGTCGCAGGCTGGCACTCTATGACAACTGCAACCTGCTCGATGAAATTCCGAAGACGGATGGTTTCTACTCACTCCTCTTGCGGGATTCCGACCAAGTGGCAGGGCTGCTCCTGACCGCGGATGCGCAAGGTTGGAACCTGGAAGGGCTGAAGGACTATCTTGGCATTGGCTACATTAACTCCAATGCCACAAACTCCGAGAAATTCGCGGAATGGCTGCCGCGCAAATCGGCTCTGCCATTGATTACCGCGGGACAGCAACCCATCTTTGCTGATGGCACCAATATCTTGAGGAGCATGTTTCAGCCGGAGTTCAACCCGCGCGCAGTTGTTTTTCTGCCAACGATTGCAAAATCACAAATCTCGGCAACGAATGCATCAACAGTAAAGCTGACTACGCACCAGCTCTCAGCAACCAGGCTCCAGTTTGAGGTGGATGCCAAAACCCCGGCTTTGGTAAGTGTGGCGCAATCTTTCTATCATCCCTGGCACGCCTATGTAGACGACCAGCCGGTTACGTTGTGGAAAGGCAATTTTGCTTTTCAAGTCCTGGAAGTGCCGGCCGGAAATCATTCGGTAAGATTGGAGTATAAGGATCGAAGCTTTCAGGTTGGGGCCTTGATCTCAGTACTGACGCTTTTTGGCAGTGGAATTGCTTGGCTCTGGTTTGGCAAGAGGCCGACATCAATTGCTTCGCCAGCTTGCTGATGCTTGATTAGCATCGTGTTCTGGCCTGAATATGATAGATTCGCAACCTGCTATTAACGATAAGACCGCCACCGGTAGCCCCACCGGTCCCGGGTTGGACTCCTGGCTGACTCCCAGCCGGTTTGCCGCCATTCTTGGCATTTTGATCGTGTCCTGTTTTCCGCAGGTAGTGGGCGGATTCGAGACTTTTTATTATCGGGATTTCTCAGGCTTTGGTTACCCACTCGCCTTTTATCACAAGGAAGCGTTCTGGCGCTTCGAAATGCCACTTTGGAATCCGTTCAGTAATTCCGGCATGCCGTTCACAGCCCAATGGAACACACTCACATTATACCCGCTTTCCATTTTCTATCTGCTGTTTCCGCTGTCGTGGTCTTTGGGAGTTTTCTGCCTTGGCCATCTTTTTCTTGCGGGCATGGGAATGTATTTTCTCGCCTATCGTTGGACAGGAAACCGCTTTGCCGCAGCTGTCGCAGGCGCGGTCTTTGCCTTTAATGGGCTGACGTGGCATTCGCTCATGTGGCCCAACAACATTGCCGCTTTAGGCTGGATGCCCTGGGTGGTTTGGTTGGTTGAGCGCTCCTGGCGGGTGGGAGGTCGCGGCATGGTGCTGGCGGCGCTTGCGGGCGCAATGCAGATGTTGTCCGGTGCGCCGGAAGTAATCGCCCAGACCTGGGTGTTACTTGGGGTTTTATGGCTGGTGCAAATAGTTTCGGGCCAAGTGCCGCGAGGCAGAATGGTGTTGCGTGCTGTTGGAGTTCTAATTCTGGTAAGCAGTCTCGCAGCAGCGCAGTTGCTGCCTTTTTTGGATCTGCTTTCCCATTCCCAACGGGATAAGGGTTTCGCGGATGCTCAATGGGCAATGCCTCTTAGCGGATGGGTGAATTATCTCGTTCCGCTTTTCCGGCCGCAAGGCGGAGTTGGTCAAACCGGCCAGTACTGGACCAGTTCATACTATTTGGGAATAGGCACGGTCTTGTTGGCGTTGATTGGCATTTGGCATGTGCGGGGAAACTTTATTAAAATGCTCATCGTATTGGCAGCCTTCAGCCTCTGCATGGCCATGGGCGATAATGCTGTGTTCTATCCCGCAGTTAAGCACATCTTCCCACAAATCGGGTTTATGCGTTTTCCCATCAAATTTGTGGTGATGGTAACTTTTGCCGTTCCCTTGATCGCGGCTTCCGGAGTGAACTGGATTCAGAACCTTCAAGAGGAAGACCGGACCAAGGCTTGGAAAGAGATAAGAATTGTGGGAGCCGTGCTGCTTGGCCTGATCATCATTACAATTTGGTCGGCAGGACGAAGCAAAGGGAATTCTGAAGACATTAACCTGACCATCAAGAGCGGATTTGGTCGCGGATTTTTTCTCGTTCTGATTCTTGGCTGGTTCCTGATGCTCCAAAGGCAGAAGACCGTGAAAATGCAACGAATCTTGCAAGTGATTTTGTTAATCCTGCTTTGGATGGACGTTTTCACCCACTCACCCAATTTGAATCCCACCGTTTCGCGTGCGGTGTACGCTCCGGACGCAATTAGGGATTACATGAAGCTGGGCGATCAACTGAGGCCCGGAGCGTCCCGCGCGATGTTGAGTTTGGAGGCCATGAATAATCTGCAGTTTCATGAGGTTACCAATGCCCAGATTGACGTTAGCGGAAGAAGGCTTGGCTTCTTTGGCAACTATAATTTGCTCGATCATGCTTCCAAGTTTGATGGCTTCTATTCCCTGGATATTAAGGAGTACAAGGAGGTTGTGGATCGAGTGTATCTTACGAGCAACAGCCTGCCAAAAATTCAGGATTTTCTGGGAATATCACTTTATAGTTCCACGAATGGCATGGATTGGACTAATCGTAATTCGTTTCTGCCAATGATCACCGCGGGCCAAAAGCCACTCTTTGCAGACGGGAGCAACGCGATGAACGCGGTGTTTGACGAGAAATTCGCACCTGCGCAGGTGGTATATCTCCCCACAGCAGCGAAGGGGCAGATTCAGGCCGACAATCCGGCCGAGGTTACACTGGGAACGCCCAAAGTTTCGGCCCAGCATCTGGCGATCGAAGTGGATGCCAAATCACCTGCGATGGTGGTAGTGGCGCAAGCCTTTTATCATCCGTGGCAGGCCTTTGTTGATGGTCAACCAATAAAACTATGGAGGGCAAATTATGCTTTCCAGGCGCTGGAAGTTCCGTCTGGGCATCACCACGTCGAGATTGTTTATAAGGATCGCGCCTTCCAGACGGGTGCTGTTATCTCCTTATTGGCCTTGCTAAGCTGTGTTGCCGCCTGGTTCATGGCACGTCCTCAAGCGGGGTAGAACTCCAATATATTCCTTAAAAAGAGCAGTTCCTTCTGCTGTTGAAGAGGCTTTTGAATTTGGGTTGCTGGATCATTATAACGCTTCGGACTTTTCTGAAACTTTGCGTGTGGACCAAAAAAGTCCTGCGCCAACGCCCAGAGAGAGGATGGAAAGGAGGGCTCCAACTTCAAAGGCCCGATCTTTATATTCCAGGCGCACATGGCTTTGACCCGGTGGTATTTGCCATGCCTGAAAATGATAATTTGCCGGATAAATTTTCACCTCCTGATCATTTATCCAGGCGTGCCATGGATGATAAAACGACTGTGCTGCCACCATCAGAGAAGGAACTGTTGCTGCCACCTCCAACTCAATTTTTTGGGCCGCCAGAGTTTGCGACAGAATTCGGACCTCACTGCGGTTGGAAACTGTGATCTCATCTTTTACCTCCATCGGTAAATAAACGATCGCGCGCGGGTCGAAGTTCGAATCAGCCAGCGCGGGCAGCATGTTGGTGCGATCGGTAAATATGGGTTTTTGACCACCCGTTATCATGGAAAGAAATGAGTTCCTCGAAACGAATTTGAAAATATCGTCCGGCGCGGTTTCAATTGAAACCCCCACGAAGTCCAGGAAAGGGGCCGAATGGGCTCCCAACAGGGCTCTAACCCCAAGGTCAGACTCGAGATAGAGCGAGTAGAAGCCGTTGAGGGTCGGGGTTTCATCCAGAAGGTTGCTGTTTAGGAACAATCCTTTTCTGAGAAAGAGGAAATCCTTCCCCACGTCTCCGGACGTGCCTTCGAGCATCTGTTTCGCGGCGGTTCCAGAAATAAGTGCACGGGACTGGCCGTTTTTGGGAGAGAGATTTGTTTGAAAAAGTCCCGGCTGTAAAACATCGCGAGACGTAGTCGGATTTTGGGGCGGTGCGTGTAGATTTACATCGCCCCAGAGGAGAACAGGCAGGCCGAACGCCAGGATTGCCTTCCATTTGACTGCTTGAAAACGTCTCAAAGCAGCTAGTCCACTCAAAGTCAAAGCCAGAAAAGCGAGCCGGATCACACCGTTGCGGCAGGTTACCTGCCATTCTTCGTGGTCGGCAGGCCGTAAATGCGCAAATGCCATCAGACCTAATATTACCAACGCAACCACGCTTCCCACAACGAGGAGGGATCGTGATGGCTGGTTGGTCCTGGATTCGTTTACCCATGGTAATTCCGCAATCGCAAATGCCGCCAGGAGCGGAAGGGCAAAGACAGCCAGCAAAATGAACTTAACCGGGTGCGCCATGAAACCGATGGGATGAAAAACGATTTTTAATGCTCTGAAGAAAAGTCCGTTTTCACCCATGGCCAGCAGGATGCCCAGCAAGGCAATAACTGCCAGGAACCATACTCGTGGTTTCCTAACGCGCCAGATAGCCCACATTGCCAGTGCAACTACTGCGATCCCGACATAGTAAGAGGAGGTCCAATACTGGTTGTCCTGGAAATAAATTCCCTTGCGGGTAAGAAAACAGCCGAACAGGGGAACAAAAAAATTGGCCCAGCCTGTGCCCGGTGTGGACCAGTTCATCTGCGCATAATCCGAATTTCGCTGAGAATGCGCGATGAGATCCAAAAAGGGAAAAAGTTGTGCGGCTGAAAGTCCGGTGACCAAAATAATCACGCCAAAAAAGCGGATAATTCCCGTCCAGCGCGATGATTTTTCCAAAACAAAATATCGGACAAAAATTGGCAGCACCACCAGCCAGGTCATCAAGATGGTTTCCGGTCCGCCACTCAGCATCTGAAGGCTGCCAAGGAGAGCCGCCCATAACACAGCACGGCCACCCCGCTGCCAGGCTTTTTCCACGCTCCATATGACCCAAGGCATCCAGCTGTAAGTGGCCAGGTGGCTGGGCCACATTATGAAGTTTAGCGAAAGGCCATTGAAGGCAAATGCCAATCCAGCGATCGAGGCGGCGAACCGGTTGCCGGTCCATCGATGCGCCAGAAAATACATTCCCATTCCGGCGATCCAGATATGTACCAGGCAAAAGATCCCCAATGACCAGTCCAAAGGTAACATCAGGTAAATAAGGGAGAGCGGATAGAGCGTGATGGTGTTAAACTGTGCGAGGAATGGAATGCCACAGTTGTGCAGGGGGTTCCACAAGGGCAGTTCATGTCGCCAAAAACTTTCCTTATGATAATAGGCGACCGGGTAGCTAAATAAACCAAAATCCCTCGCGATGAAAGATTGGTTTCCAAAAATGACCTCGGGAAAAGACGCCAGGATGAGAACCGCGAGTAAAAGGCCAAACCGTACGGGCGTGAACCAAAGCTCAAGTAATCTTCCGTCGATTGCCGAAGTAGCAGCGGTGCCGGGAATCGGTTTAGTTTCTAATGTTGAGTCACTCAGAACGGTGCTTCCTATGAGCTGACAGGTTGTTTGAGGTAACAGCAGGGCGGGAAGTGGCCAAAAGGATACTTCTTCCAAAGTTGGAGCCGCGCTGTGCCTCAATGCAGGTTTTGGTCAGCATCAATTTTCGAAGTAGATTGTTCAATTGAGCTCCCCGTGACAAGTCTCGAAAATAATTCGAAGACCAACCTGCACCCTCAAGGTTTCCCTGATTGCCTGGTGAAAGCGCTGAGCGATTGAACCTTTGATTCCTTCACGGCATCCATGACTTTCACCACCTGACCCCAAGGCGCGCCTTTGTCGGCATTCAAAGCCACTTTTGTCTGGGAATTTCTGCTGACCGCAGCTTGCAACTCACTTTTTAACCGGTCCAGAGTCATGGGCGTGGCGTCAGGACCGAAGCGCAGGTTGCCGGTGGGTTCGATAATGATGACCAAAGGAGGATTCTCGCTCGCGCCACTCTTGAGGGCCTGGGAGGATTCGGGCAGAGCCAGCTTCAAGGCGTTCTGAGGCTTCTTGAAGGTAGTCGTGACCATCAGGAAGATGAGCACCACAATCAGCACGTCGATAAGGGCGACGATGATGATGGCTGGCGGTTGGCGCTTTTTACGGATGAAAAACCGCATGGTTATTTCTTTGTGCTTACAGTCTTTTCAACGGTTGAGACCGGCACTGCCGCCCGGTATTGTCGCCGGATAAATTCTTCACAAACCGTTTCCATTTCGACGGCCAGCATTTCCACTTTTTTACTGTAGTAACTCCAGGCGATCAGGGAGGGAATCGCAATCAGCAATCCCATCATGGTGAAATTCAAAATCAAAGAAATACCCTGTGCCAGCGCTGTATTGTCCGCCAGGCTGGACTGGCTGAGACCGCCGAAGAGTGTCATCATGCCGTGAATGGTTCCAACCAAACCAAGGAGCGGGGCGATGCCGACAACGATTTCCAACACTACCAGGCCGCGTTCCAGTTTCACGATTTCCTGACGCGCGCGAGTTTGCAGGGCGCTCTCGGTTTCCTCCTTGGGCAGTTCCATATGTTCATCTGCCGTCAAAAGCAAACGGGCGAGCGGGGATGATTTTTCGTTTTGCTCACAGATGCGGCGCAGTACTGGCCGGTCGGCTGGCGTGCGACAGGCATCAGCAGCATCTTCGACAGCGCCCGGAATGTTCTTGCTCCAGCGCAGAGCCAATCCCCGTTCAATGATGAAAGCCAGGCCAACGATTGAGGTCAGCGCCATTACTATGCCAAAAAATATTGCCATGTTGCGTATATTCTGGACTGTTTTGACAGTCCTTTATTCACCTAAGTGGTAATCAATAAATATTGAAAGTAAACGTTATTTCCCGGTAATCGGCCCCGATTACTTTTCTCATGTCACTGGGCCAGCGCTCATAAGGGGCTGAGTCGGTGATGGCTCTTTGACAAAGGTATCCCATCAAAGTCCCCGCAGTGTTCCGAAGCACTTTTATTTCAGAGATGCGACCGTCATAATACAAGCGAAATTCCAAAGTAACCTTGCCTGCCGACTCCATCGTTACGGTTTGTTCATCCATGAGCGTGTACCAGCGGAGACTGACTGCGCGAACGAAGGCGGCGTCATATTCTCCAAATGGGGTCCCTTTGACATCGAAAGAGGGATCGACCATTTTCCGTTTCACCCCTCCCTCCTGTTTCATGGCCATGCCGGGAAGTGGCGCCACCTTGCCAGCGTCGGCCAAAGTTCGGGGACGTTTGTGAGTGGTTCCATCAGACTGGCCGTTGGAGTTTTCCACCTTGCCATCGCCCGGCTTTTCGGCAGGTTTGGCCATGGCCAGATCACCCACTTTGGGGCCGCCCTTCGGTTTCGGTTCCTGGGTTTCCTCTTTTTGTTCAGGCCCTTTCTGAGCGGCAGGTTGCAAGGGAAAGGGTTTGCGATCTTCAGACGTTTGGGTCTTTGGAACGTCTTTTTGCTGGCCTTCAATTTTCGGCTTGTTGGACTGGATATCAGTGTCCTTATTGGCTGCCAACGCATTCGCGGCGGAATAATAGGTCGCATCCTTCGGTTTTTCCTGGGTGACCTGTGAGGGGTCCACGTCGATGAACTGAAGCTGGATTTCCTGTTGGGGGAGTTGTTCTGCAGGATGCAGTTGGACGTTCGGTTGCGCGGCAGAGAGTGCTTGTTGGGCTTTTTTTAACCAGGACAGGGAACGGAGGTGTTCCCACCACCCGAGCCTTTGGCCAGTGTAATATATGCCCACAAAAACCAGGTGAGCAGTCAATGAAATGATGAAGGCCCAGACCAAAAGATCTTCGGTCGAGCGCATCCATTTTTCATTTAGCCTGCTGGTGGCCATATCCTGCAAGGATGCCGTAGGTTGAGATTGTGGGCAACTGTTTACGAATGCTCCTGGAATGCCCATGCCAGGCCGTGCGGGAGTGGAGCGGACGCAAATTCCAAATGAATTACCCGGCGATGGCCGGGTTTGGTTGCAGTTGAGGAGGCATGCAGGATTAATGGACGCATTAAAACAACTCCACCGCTTTTGACCGTGCAGGGAACTGCCGGAGTATGCTTTCGCTGATTTGTAATTTGTTTTGCATCCAGCTTGCCTTGAGTGTGAGAGCCGGGCAGAACCTGCAACGGTCCGTTTTCAAGGCCGCAATCATCGAGGTGCAATCGGACAGTCACCATTTGCTCAAGTATGGAAGTCGGCGGTTGCACGTGGAGCACGCCAGCCTTCGTGGACCAGGGGCCGAAACCTTCCAAATCCACCCTGGTGTTTACAGCAATGGATAAATCCTGGTGCCAGGCGACTTTCCAATTGGCATCGGGCGTTTTATCGAAGAGTAGACTACGAACAGGAAATGCGCTTTTGCCCAGAATAGGTTCGACCAGGTTCCGAATGGGAGGCGAATCGGCGAGTTGGCGAACTGCGGAAACCTCTTCCATCAAATTCCTCATCGCATAGAGCCCTTTGCTTTTGGCAGGGTTCTTGAGGGACTCAATCGCGTGAACCAGAGTTGCCACTGTTTCTGGAGACACAATGTCCTCCAGGATGGCGTAACCATTCTGCTCCAGATTCTCAATCCAGTTCATTAAACATCACCATATCCAAAAAGATGTTCTATAAAATGGAAATTCTTCGCGCGAAACTATAAAACGGCACGACGGCCTTGCCGAATTCTTTATGAAATTTTGTTTCCTTCAATCTCAAGCCCATGCTTAAGGCATGGCGGAGGGCTGGGAACTTATGATTTGCACAGTCGGACTTGGCGCCTTATTTCCTGTTTTTAACGGGATAATGTAGTAGTTCCATCCATTGCATTCACCTTGACCCCAGATCTTGGGTGATGCGCTCGAACTAACATTCACCCCGGGCGGGATTTGTGCAGGCGGCAGAATCGGTGCGGTTGGACGCTGCTCCAACCACGATAATTTCTGCTCCAGGGTGTTGAGCTTGGATTCCAGCGACTTAACCTGTGAAGCGAGTTCTTCAATTCTCTTGTTTGACTTCGCTTCGTTCGGTTGCTTCTCGTCAGCGGTGAGACGGGTGATCGCGCAGGCAATGATGGCCAGGGCGAGGAACGACATCCACAATCTTTTCATACTTTTTCTCCAGGAGTTATTTTGCTTCGTCGACGTTGATTTTTATCTCCGCTCCATTGCAACGGATTTCCGGCACATACATCGCGTGACCCACGACAGGTAGCGCGTGAAACTGGCCAGGCACTTCGGCACGGAGATTGTATTTAATTTCCCAAACACCTTCCGGTAATTTGTCGATAAATAGTGCCACCTTGCGGTCTCGCAATTCCTGGTAAACCCAGCGTGTGCGCCCCGTGTGGTCGTCATCCTGCGACGGGGCAGGAGTTGGAACTGAAACTGGGCGGATGGCGCTTGCACCTGAGGTAAGTACTCGACGTTTGGTGGCGCGTGGCGGTTGAGGTTTAGCTGGTGCAGGTGTTGTGGATGGTGCGTTGGTGCCGAATTTGCGCTCGACCGATCCGGATTTCAGTTCGTTGGCGTAAAGCGACTCACCGCTACGCACTTCCACTGCTTCCAAACCAGCTGGTTTGAGATCCTCAAACAGTAGGTACTCATAATTGTTCTTGGCTTCGATGGTCAGAACTGTTTCCACGCGTTCACCGCTCTTTACCGATTCACCATCGTTTAACGGCTGGCGGTCATACACATAACCTTTCAGCAGGGTGGGGCGACCAACCAATTTGTAATATTGCCGGCGCACAAAGATTTCATTGCCTGCCGGAGTGATTGGTTCCTCGAGACTGAAGAATTTGGCATTGGCGGCAAAGTAAATAGGCCCTTTTCCAGCGGTCCGCACGATCCTGATTTCGTTTTCACCATCACGAATCAATTGTGTATCCACCGGGAATTGGCTGGGAGCATTGAAGGCATCCGTGCCCGAAACTTTCTTTTTGGCAATGGATTGTCCGTTAACCACGAGTTCATATTCGAGGTCGGGCGAGAGTTCGCCACTGACCCGGAGATAATCGTTCATCGCCAGGACGGTGATGGCGGTATCACGCGTGTTACTCCATTGCGCGCCGCGCCGATTTTTGATGAGCCAGTTGGTGACGGGTTCGATAAGTTTGTTTTGCGGATCAATCGCCAGCATGGCTCGTAGCGCAAAAGCGGTCGCTTCAATGCCACCATCGGACCAGCGCCAATACAAACCATCTTCACCCCAATGCGCGGTGCCGATGACAGCGGCATTTGATTGTTGCGCACCCTGCATGATCACCGAAGTGTCAGGCTTGTCATCACGCTTCACCCCGTTCTCCAGATTGGCGATGAGTGTTTTTGCCCTGTCTTGTTGGTGGAGATTGTGAGCACTGAGAGCAAAGAGCGCGCGGGTGTAAGCATTGAGTTGATCGCGCTTATTCCAGAGATTGTCGGAAGCCTTTGCGATGAACGGGCTCATCAGTTGATCATTGAACGGCGAGTAATACACGCTCAAGGCGTGCAGCATCCATGCCTGCATGTCTGGATTCTCCTCCTCTTCAACAAGGCGCTTGCTGAGATAGTCCGCGCCGCGATCTAAAACATCTTTCTTGATCTCAATCTTCGCATCCCGGGCGAGAGCGAGTCCCCAGACCACGTAAGCCGTCATCCAATGATCGCTCTCGCCCTGCTTCCACCATCCCCAACCTCCATCGGCATGCTGAAAATCGTAAAGTCGATCCAGTCCTTGTTTCACCATCTCATCCAGCTTTTGCAAATCCTGTTTGCCATTCGGATGTGTCGCGGCAGCGTTGGTCTGTTCGATGCCGCCAAAGACGCGGCTCATCACATCTTCGGGATTCAGCCCGAGATCTTTAAGTGTCTTGGCTGTGATGGCCGCAGGGAGGAAGCGGCTCATGGTTTGTTCCGTGCAGCCATACGGATAATCGATCAGATAGGGCAAGGCATCGAGCATGGTTACTGCCATGCTGGGGGTGACTTGCACGATCAATGAAGTAGATTCAGGCTTTCTCTCCTTGGGGATATTGAGTTTCACAGTGACATCATCACCCCGTACCTTGCCGGACTTGGAAATGAACTTCTCGATGCCGTGCTCGTAAATGGGATAGGATTTTTCCATGGCATCGGCGTATTTGCCTTCTCGGGCAAATGCTTTCAACTTAGCCATTCCTGGCTTTGTTACGGTAACCACCCAGTCTACCCGGGCCTCCCCTTGAGCAGGCACCTTTACTTCGAATGGAACTTCGCGGTTAGGATGCGGGTCTCTACCGTTAGGGCCCACCTTCAGCTCCAGGCCTTGTATATCAAGTCCGGGCTCCCTGATCTCCATGGCTTTATCCGTATTATTGTTAATGATCGCAGAGATTGTCACTTCATCGCCAACCAGGAAAAAGCGTGGTGCCTGCAGGCGGACAATCAATGGCTGTTTGGTGCGGGTCGTATTGGTGGCCATTCCAAATTGGTTGGCGTCAGTCACCGCCCGAGCCGTGGCTCGCCAACCAGTCAACGAATCGGGGTAGGTGACTTTGATGGTCGCCTTTCCATCCTCACCCGTAGTCACATCCGGCTTCCAGAGAATGGTGGAACGGAAATCCGAGCGTACCTGCACTGCGGGCTCCTGCTCGGGTGCTTGTCCTGGAGCTTTCTGCTTTTCTGCCACCGACAATTTGTTTTCCTTTGCCATCCGTCGTCCCAACATTGGCGCGGCCGCTGCCGGTTCGTTTCCCGCCATTCCACCCGCTAATGAGGCGCGGCCTTCGCTTTTTGCCAGCGAGTCGAAAGCGAATTGGGCAGTAGCCATGCCGTTATAATACGTGTCTTTGTTCCTATCAAGGCTTTCAAAATCAGCATCCTTTCTATTGCGTTGGTATTTGGATTCCTCACGATCTCTTTCATCCATCAACTGATTTTCATTTCCCGGCACCAGTCTGGCGTAGCTCTTTTGGTTGAAGGTGCTTTGGGACTGGATCTCCTGCTGGCGCTTTTGGCCGTAATAGAATTGGCGTGGATCGCCAGCATAATCGGACTGGATGTAGTAAACCGATTCATCCACCAGGCCGAAGGAGACTTCAGCCGGCACGGGCTTGTTATTGTAATCGCGCGTTGTGATGGTGAATGTGCCTTGTTCGCGCGGTTGATATTGTTCACGATCTGATTTGACCTCCACATTCAGGAAGTTGCGTGTGGGTGGAACGACAACTTGCTTTGTATCAGTGAAGATTTGACGATCGCTGAGCAACGTTGCATTGAGGAAGACATTCGGCACATGTTTCTCTTCGATGGGCAGTTCCACCAGTTTTACCGTGCCAGTAACATGAACGAGTTGGTAACTATACAGGTCCTCGCCTTCAACGCTGAAGAGCACGTAACGATCATTGGTCGGAACACTCAGCATGACCGGCGCCTTTTGGCCGACACGGAAGGTGTCCTTATCAACGATGATTTCCAAACCGCCGTGACGATAGCCCAACTCAGTGGTCGAACCTGTCGCCACCCAGACATAAGTCTCTGCCTGAATCGGCGCGGCTGGACGCGTATTCGTTTTTGAGTCCTGGCTTGTCCAACTAATCCGATAATAACCTTCGCGCTCCGGCGTGAAGGTGAGTTGTGCCGTGCCATTGGTATCCGTCTTCAGTGTGCGTGTTAAAATTTCATCGTGTTGATAGCCACGGAACTTGAGTTGCCAATCGTGGCCATCCGGCTTCGCAGGTGGAGGCGGGAAAATCATGCTTTGGTTGCGAATGCGTTTTAACTCATCCCCCTTGATTTCCTTGCCCTCGGGATTCAGCCAGATTTCATACCAATAGTCGCGGGTGACCTTGACGTTACCCTCGGTTTCCACTGGTTGCTCATTGGCGTCGAGGGCCTTGAAATCGACGGTTACCTTATCCTGCGGTCGATAGAGATTATGCTCCGGTTCAGGGTAAACGTAGTAACGTTGTTTGGTGACACGGACGGTTCCGTTGCCAACGATTTCACGGCGGCTGGCATCGGTGACGCGGGCTTCAATGCGGTATTCGTAATCCTGTCCTGAACCGCGCGGCGTATCGAACGTTAACTTCGCCTTGCCGGTAACATCTGTTTTGATGGTTTCACGTTTGATGATCTGGCCGTTGCCACTGTAAGAGCGAGAGTACTGATAGCCGGGTGACATGTCTTCATAGAACCAGGGAAAGTCGTGAGGGCGATACCAATAGTGATAAAATGGATTCTGGTACACGACTACTTCCACACTCGCATCCGACACCGGGCCGCCGAAGTAATAATCCGCCTGAATGTTGACTTCGACTTTTTCGCCAGGAATGAAGGTTTTCTTTTTGCCATCCTCTTCAGGCGTTTGAACACTAACCTTGAACTCCGGCAGTTTGTATTCTTCGAGGCGGAACAGCGTGGCGTTGCCAATCTGTTTAGTGTGAGCCGCATCCTCCCAGAAAGTCACACGATATTCGCCCAGCGGCATGTTGGTGGTTAAATCCAGCGAACCCCACGCACTGCCAAAGGCGTTCAAACTGGCCTTATCCGCCTTGACCTTGGTTCCACGCGGATCATCAATTTGGAATTCGATCGTTTGGTTAGCTGGCGTTGAATAGACGGAGCCATTGTGGCGACGGGCAATGAATTTCCACTGCACCGTTTCTTCCGGGCGATAGGCGGGACGATCGGTGAACGCGTAAATGCGCCAGGGCTGATCTTGATGTTGGTAGCCGTAGTAGTAATTGTTTCCGGCGCTAAAGGCCTGACGATCTTTGGAAATGGCGCTCGCAAACAATTCCACATTGTTGTTGTCAACCCGCTCGGTTAAGTCGAATACCGCGATCCCGTCTTTATTCGCATCCTTGGACATTTGACGCACATGCCAATGGTTGTCCCGGTAATAGCGTTCCCATAAGCTGACCCTGGCATTGGCTAGCGGGGCACTGTTGAGAGCATTCGCCACGTAAACCAAAGCCTGCTTGCCGGAAGATTTAAGCACGATGGCAGCGTCGGTAATCAAAATGAGATCTCGGGCACTCACGTCACCACTTTTTGCCTCGAGGATGTAAGCCCCGGGTGGAAGTTTGCCATCGAGTCGCACCGTATCGTTGCCTGGTTTGTAATCGCCTTTGTCATTGGTTTCCCGCGACCATGACTTGATCTTTTCGCGGCCACCCAGATTGATGGCGTGCAACCAGTCCGGATGTTGATCATCCCGCGCCTCGAATTTTACGTCGTCAGGAAGACTCACCGGGTATAAAGCCAGATCAAGGTGTTTGATATTTCGCCAATTCAGGGAATACTGAATTTCAGAATCGGGCAGGAAGATATTTCCTACGCCAACGCTTAGCTGTGGATCGATGATGCCTTTGATTTGCTGTTGAGCTTGCTCCCAGTAGCGGGTTTCACCTTGCTTAAATTCGCTGGTGATCTTCTGGAACAAAGCGAGGGCTTTATGATAGTCCGGTTCCTGGCTCCAGTTCCCGTCTTTGAGCAGGATAATGCGGCCGTAGCTTGTCATCCAAACTCCGTAGTTATAAAGAGCGTCATCGTACCAATCGGTTTTTTTGCCCAGCTTGATGGCACCTTCGAATTCTTCCACCACGCGTTGACGTTGATCCCAGTCGCCGCTTTGATTGCGCAGAGTCATCGCCAACAGGTAATGGGCGTGGGCCTTGTCCTCCTCTGTTTTAGCAATCGTGAGAGCATTATCGAGGACGTCCACGGGAATGTTATTTCCCCAATAACCATAGTAATAATACGGGATTTGCAGATTGGCAGGTTTGGCCATGGTCCAGACGATTTTTAGATACCGTTCGCGGGCAACAGCGAGATCACTTTGACCAGCCCACCAATCGAGAGCGTGTTGATAGTGGGGCCATCCTCCGCCCCAATCATTATTATTCCGACGAGTCCAGAAGAAGTCTCCCAAAGACTCTTCCACTTCCGCCCAGACGCGATCGTGCTCATCCTCCCGTTGACGATCGCGCACCAGGACTTCGAGATCATGGCGGGCAGTTTCAAATTTTGTATTATCCGAGGTTTGGGTGGCGGCTTGGGAACGCCAGAGAGTGTCGGCAAGGCGGAACTTAACCCAGCGGGTGTCATTGGTTGACAAGGGCAGCTTCCCGGCCCGCTCGTACACATCATGCGCTTTGGCGTAGGAACCTTCGGAAAAAAACTTTTCTGCTTCAGCTTTTAGTTGCTGGTAATTGGCGGTCTGACCAAACGATGGAACAAGGCTGCACCAGATGACGAGGGAAATTAGCAAGATGGCCTTCATGTGAAGAGTGTGTGCGGGTGGCGAAGGAACTATTTTTTGTCGGACTTGGGAGCTGGCGGTTTTGGTGTGTGTGGCGCAACGACTTTGCCCATGACGGGCGACACGCTGACTTCGCCCATTAGCAGGCGCGGTGTCTTAATCCCGAGTCCGGCTTTAATATCATTTTTGGCTTGTTCGATGCGGACTTTCAAACCCGTTCCCGGTTGGGAAGTGTCTTCCTCACGGTTTGCGGCGGCAATATTGATGATGGTGAAGACGATCAAGCCGACGCCGCCGAGCAACATTGCCTGCGCGCGTTTCCAAGCTTTCGCGAGGCCGACAGGGCAGTCGTCAGTTAGTACAGTTCCGTCCGCGCGTTGGTAAAAGCGCGTGCAAAGCTTACCTTCTTTGGATTTGACGAGAGTTGCCGCGTCGCCGGAAGAAAGGGCGGAGAGGTTATAAACGTTTTTCTGACAAAGGTTGCAGAAGCGCACCTGTTCATCGCCTTTCATCTCCTCCCAACGAGCAGTGCAGGGCGATGCGACCCGTAATTTCAACGGCAATTCAGTTGTTTTCATATCCCACTACCTCCATTGGACGGAGTAACCAAACAAATGCTCCCGAAAAGAGAGTTTTGCCGGAATTTTTGCTTTCACCTGACGACCAATTCCAGTGTAACCTATCGGCTGATGGCTGCCGATAAGCAACTGACTCCGATGATGGCGCAGTATCGCCGAATAAAGGGCGAACTGCCGAAGGACGCTATTTTGCTATTCAGGCTTGGGGACTTCTACGAAATGTTCTTCGAAGACGCGCAGGTGGCCGCGCCGTTGCTCAATGTGGCGCTGACCAAGCGGGGTGTGGTGCCGATGTGCGGCATTCCATTCCATGCGGCGAACAATTACATTTCCCGTTTACTGAAGGCCGGCCGGAAGGTGGCCATTTGTGAGCAGTTGGAGGAAGCGCGGCCCGGGCAATTGGTCAAACGTGATGTCACCCAGATTCTGAGTCCGGGAACTCACTTTGATGAGCGGATGCTGGCGGCGGAGAAGAATAACTTTCTCGCCGCGGTTTATGGCGTCGGCAAGAGTTTTGGATTGGCACTGGTGGATTTGACCACCGGCAGTTTCAAGTGCACTGAGTTGGAAACCGAGGCCGCGTTGCTGGCGGAGTTGGAACGGTTGCGTCCGGCGGAAATCATCCTGCCATCCGAAGCGGCGCGGTTGCACGAGTTGTTGAACAGCAATTTTCCGATCCTGAACGGGTACGAGGATTGGGTATTTGCCCCGGAGACGGCACTGTTTACTGTGCGCGATCATTTCAAAGTGGCGTCGCTCGATGGGTTTGGCCTCAAGAACAAAGGCGCCGCGACTGGCGCGGCAGGGGCAGTGTTGCATTATTTGACCCAGCATTTGCGTCGAGATGTGGGGCACTTGACGTCGCTTTCCTGTTATCAAGCGTCCGATTACTTGACGCTGGATATCATCACCCTGCGGCATCTGGAGATTTTGGAACCGCTGCACCGGGATGCAGCGAAGAATGCGACGCTCTACGGAGCATTGAATCGGACGGTGACTCCGATGGGCGCGCGACGATTGCGCGATTGGTTGTCGCAACCGCTCGCGGATGCCAAAGCGATTGGCTGCCGTCAAAATGCTGTGCAGACCTGGATGGAAAATGTCTCGGCGCTGGAACAGTTTCGAGCGCAGTTGACCCAGGTGCGGGATTTGGAACGGACGCTCGGACGGCTAAGCGCCGGAACTGGGAATGCGCGGGATTTGGCGGCGTTGCGATTGGCTTTGGAACAAGTTCCCATGCTGCGCTCCATTTTAGCTGGATTGCCCACTTCCGGCGCAGGGAACGGACTATTGCAGGAAGCGGAAGAGATTTCAGAACCATCATTGCTCGGGGAACTGGGATCGCAAGTGGTGGAACTGCCGGACTTGATCGACCAGATTGCGCGAGCGATTGCGGATGAACCGCCGCTGGCATTGAAAGAAGGCGGATTGATTCGCGATGGATTTGACCCGGCGCTGGATGAATTGCGCGCCGCTTCGCGGAGTGGTAAGGATTGGATAGCCAAGCTTCAGCAGGATGAAATCGAGCGCACGGGGATTAGTTCGCTGAAGGTGCGGTTCAATTCGGTGTTCGGTTACTACATCGAGGTGACGGCCAGCAATTTGAGCAAGGTGCCGCAACATTACATTCGCAAGCAGACGATCGCCAATGGTGAGCGGTTCATCACTCCTGAGTTGAAGGAGATGGAAGGCAAAATCCTGGGAGCGGAGGAGCGCAGCATCAAACTGGAATACGAATTGTTCCTGCGTGTGCGTGAGGTGATGCTGGCTCGTTTGCCGGAAATTCAGCAAACTGCATCGGCACTCGCGCAACTGGATGTGCTCGGTTCCTTCGCTGAAACGGCGCGGCTTTATAGTTATTGTCGTCCACAAGTGGGAACGGAAAATGTGGTGAATATCCGGGATGGCCGCCATCCGGTGTTGGAACAGAATTTAAGCGAGGAACGATTTGTCTCAAACGATACGCAGTTGGATCAACAGGTGCAGGTGGCGTTGATCACCGGGCCGAACATGGCGGGTAAAAGCACCTATATCCGGCAGGTGGCGTTGCTGGTTTTGCTGGCGCATACGGGATCGTTTATCCCGGCGGCAGAAGCGCGGGTGGATTTGGTCGATCGTATTTTTACCCGCATTGGTGCGAGCGATGATCTGGCGCGGGGACAGTCCACCTTCATGGTGGAGATGAGCGAGACGGCAAATATTTTGAACAACGCCACCGCGAAGAGCTTGATTATTTTGGATGAGATTGGTCGTGGCACGAGCACCTTCGATGGACTGAGTCTGGCCTGGTCGATCGTGGAGCACTTGCACAACCAGGTTGGCGCCAAGACATTGTTTGCAACACATTACCACGAGTTAACGGAGTTGGCTGGACGATTGCCGCGCATCAAGAACTACAATGTGGCGGTGCGGGAGTGGAACGATCAGATTGTCTTCCTGCGCAAGATTATCGAAGGCGGCACGGATAAGAGTTATGGCATCCAGGTGGCACGACTGGCAGGCGTGCCAAAAGCGGTGATTGAGCGCGCCAAGGAAATTTTACACAACCTCGAAGAGTCGGAGCTCACGCCTGAAGGGAACGTGCGGCAACAAGCGCGTCATCGTGCCGAGCGGGACAAGTTGAAGAAGCTCGCTCCACCGCCGCAGTTGGATTTGTTTGGAGGTTAGACTCCCTCACTTTTTCCGAGGAGTCTCTGCTGCCCAAGAGTGGAATTGGCGACTGATGATGTCGTACTTCACCGGCTCAGTTTCCTTGTGCTGGTGGCAGTAGATGAGGACGCCGTCAGCAGCGCGATGGGCGCGTTTCATGGTTTCTTCCACGTAGGCTGGTTGGGAGCCATTCGGGAGCGTGCTGTAAGGGGTGGCGTAGACGTCCACGATTAAGGGCAGTGAATTGCCAAAGTAACCTTTCATTTGCCGAACCTCTGATTCCACTTGATTGGGGTCGTCCAGATTCATGTGGGTGGATTCGGAGAGGTAGGGGAAGAGGATGCCATCCAGGAGATTGGTGTAGGCTGGATTCAGTGGTGTACGGGTTGCGACAAAGTACCAACAAGGAACAAAAGCGAGCTTGGGATTTTGTTGGTGAGCCAGTTCGAGACTTGATTTGAGCTTTTCTGGAGTGAAGAAACTGAGATTTGAGGAAAAGTCATCGATGCTCCAGGCGACGAGGTTGGGATAATTCCGACTGAGTTTGCCAAGCTCAGTGGCCCAGCGTTCGTAGTCGAGGCGGAAAGGTTCGGAGGAAAGAGTGCCGTATAGTGGTGGAGCTTCGCTGGGTGGCACGAGGGTGACCCAGACCTTGATATGATGCTTGCGGGCGATCGGAAGGAAGGCATGAAGATCTTCCCAATCGTTCGTGTTGTGCCAGATGAGCCAGTTGTAGGTGTTGGCACGTTGATCGACCAATTCGGAGATGAGGTGGTTGATGTCAATGTGTTGATTCGGCAGACGTGGCTCGTTGTCGTAAGTGCCGAAGCATTCGTGAATGGCGCTTTGACGGTTGGTGTAGCCGGAAGCCCTTTTGAAATGGTTAGCTGCGCAACCGGTGAGCGATGCCACCAACAGCAGGCTGCACAAGATCTTATTCATGTTTTATATCTCAAGCCCCTCGAGCGCCCGGATAGGCAATCGCATAAACCTGCCACTGGTTGAGAAGGTGAGGCACGTTTTTATTCCAGGCTATGGCCTGGAATATTGCATCTTGGGGGTTCTTGCAAGTTGCCCAAGGTATAAGTTCCGCCAGCCGGACATTCGGGAAGTGTACTGGAAGTTCCACGTCCCAAATAACGTTTGATGTTTTCCCAGGTCGGTTCAGCGTTTGCAGCAGCCTTGGTCTCCAGCGCCCATTGTTGCTTTGCGCCGTCGATTTGCGCCAGGTTATTGTGACAGGCTCGTTGGTTGGAGGCGGTTGCTTTGGAAATCATCCCTCTGGTAGCAAAGGGAAGGGCGACAAACACCGCAATTGCAAGGACACTAAGCATGGTGCCGATCCAACCCGTAATAATTCCGGCGGTGGCGAATCCAGAGCCGGTGAGTGTGCCAGCAGAATTGCGAATT
Organism: Pedosphaera parvula Ellin514; assembly: GCF_000172555.1. Classification (NCBI taxonomy): domain Bacteria; kingdom Pseudomonadati; phylum Verrucomicrobiota; class Pedosphaerae; order Pedosphaerales; family Pedosphaeraceae; genus Pedosphaera; species Pedosphaera parvula. Next base: position 3,934 of record NZ_ABOX02000042.1, on the reverse strand, counting down.
TTGGTCTTGCCGATTTTTCCGCAGATGATGGCTGGAATACCGGAGAGAAATCCCAAACAAACCAGGCTGAGAATTCCCATTATCATGCTGGCAATGGCCAGACCCGAGCTTTCAGGAGCAGGGTTGGAACTCGGTGCCGGGTTTACGGGTGGAAGTGGATTGCTCATGGTCAGCTTTGAATTTGGTTCTAGTTACCTTCTGTTGATGCGCGTTTGATAGCGATATCAGGAAGGCATGTAAAGGCCAAAGCTGACTGCATCTAATAATTGATCAGGCTGCGCCGTCCACGATTTGACAAAGAATTGGCTGGGTTTTGTGTCCGCCACGCTTTTCGTATTCGCGAGCCATGTATTCCATGAAAGCGGCAGCTTCGTGATGTCGGACAAGATTGATGGTAGCGCCGCCGAAGCCGCCGCCGGTCAAGCGCGCTCCGAGGCAGCCGGGATGTTTGCGGGCGATTTCGACGAGCAGGTCCAGTTCGGGGACGCTGTTCTTGAGGAAATCGCGGGAACTTTCATGGCTTTGGAACATGTATTGGCCGAATTGTTGATGGTCATCCTCACGCAGGGCGCGTTCGGCGAAGACGACACGCTGGATTTCGGTGACAATGTGGTGGGCACATTCATATTCGCGCTGAGTGAGTTTGGCTTTGCTGGCATCGAGCATTTTGGCATCGGCCGAGCGAAGGGAGGTAATGCCCAGTTTGCGGGCTGCGCCTTCACAGTTGTCGCGAAGTTCGTTGTAACCGCCTTCGACGAGGGAATGTTTCACGCCGGAGTTACAGACGATGATGGCTTCGCCTGGCATCGGGGAGAGTTCAACCGTCAGGGCACGGAAATCAATGTCCATGACGTGCCAGGCCTTGCCGAAGAGGGAGGAGATTTGGTCGAGCAAACCGACTTTAACACCGACGAATTCGTGTTCTGCTGCGCGACAGATTTTGGCGATGTGCAACTTTTCCGCGTGGGTTGGAACAGGAACTACGCCTTTGGAGTCGGGTATTGGGGCGGCGGCGAGACCGGTTTCACTCAAGGCGTAAGGGTGCAATTTGCGGATAATCAAGGCAGTGGCGACTGAAAGAGCGGCGGAACTGCTCATGCCTGCGCCCATGGGGATGGTGCCGTGCACGACAGCATTAAAGCCGGTGAAGTGAACGCCGCGTTTATACAATTGCGCAAGGACACCCTTTACGTAATCGGCCCAGGGAACGGCGGGATTTTTTTTGAATTCGTTAGCGGAGAAGATTTCCTTTTCGGGAAATGATGAGGAAACGAGTTGGATCTTGCCATCGCTCCGCGGAGAGGCGGCGATTTCAATATATTTGTCCACCGCCAGGGACATGACCAGGCCCTCATTATAGTCGGTGTGGTTGCCGAGCAGTTCGAGGCGGCCGGGCGCGCGAACGACATGGACAGGGGGAGCGTTGAAGTGGCGTTTAAAATGTGTTTCTACTTCGAACATAATGCAAATTTCAGATTAGCAGATTTTCAAATTATGGGACAAGATGGATGCTGATCAGCCGCCAACGAGGCTTTTCCTGCTGGCCAATGGAAAGTGTTTTCAAATGGCATTGGCGGTTACAATCGTGGGCCGGACTCAGTGCGATCATGTCTTAACCAATGCCACAGGTTTTGGAGAGGGTCACGCGGAAATGTCAGCCATTTTTCGGAGGCGGCGGGATGAAAGGCGGTTTGTTTGATTCCTTGCGTTTCGCTTCACGCAGAACGCTGATGCTGGTAATCCAGGACAAGAGCCATGAAGTTCCGAAAACAATCAGAGCAACTTTTCCCAACCAAGGATAGGGCGGGGCATCAAGCGGTGAATCGCCAATCTGGCTGTACAGGGCATAGAGGAGTTGCACAAACCAACCTATGAAGAGACCGAACCCAAGGAGAGCAATCGCCAATTGGATGGAGCCTTCCAAAAAACGACCTGCCATTAAAGAACCCAGGCCCGGAGTGGCGAACTGATTCATGAGCACGCAGGAATAAGCTCTGGAAGCGGTAAGCGGCTTACGTGCCTCGCGAAGTGAAAATGTCTTCATAGGCATACATCAACGAAATGAGCGCGATCGGCAGAGTGACCAGCGCGCCAATGAAGCAGGCAAAAATGCCGGCGAGAGAGATCACTCCGTTAACAATGACCAGCGCGAAAATGGTGAACCAGTGCCTGGTTACCACCTGGCGGCTGATCTCCATGGAATCCCAGAAGCCCAGTCGCCGATCGACCACCAACACGGTGCTGAATATCCATGCGATGGAGAGGTAAATGCCCGGCACCAGGCAAAAGGCGAATGCGATCATGGCAAGAATTCCTTTTATGAGTCCCAGTAATGCGAGTTGGCCAGGTACCTGGGTCACGCCGACGAAGGCATCACCGATTTCGGCATTTTGTCCCCGGATGAGCTTTAAATAATAATTATAGAGTCCGCCCATGAAGATTTCGGAGACGCACATGCTGAGCAGCCAGGTGAAGGGAATCAGAAGAAGCAAGCCCACGGAGATCTGAGGTGGGGCAGTTTCCGGGCTGGTTTGGTTGAGCAAGTGGCCAAGAAAGTATTTCATCAGCGCCTGAGTGGCCGGGCTGGAGGTAAGGCCAATGAGTTGGTTGATGATGGCCGGGATGGCAAATGACAGAAGACTGATGCCCACGACTGGCAGAAGGTTGGCTTTGACAAGTTCCCAACTCCGCTTGATGCAATTTCCAATGTCCACATAATAATCCCTGTCGACTACGTCGGCCAGCGGCAGGGGGGCAAAGGAACCTGGTGAAACAGGCGCGCCAAGGCCGGGGGGCGGAGCAGGATTCAAGACATCCGAGAATTCTGAATAAAGGTGGAGAGGCTTCCAGTCTATGGCACCCGGGCCTTGGGCCAAGGTCTGACCATTGGCACGGCCTTCAGCAATCCATTCACGGATTTCAGCGGCGCTAACCGGGCCGTATTCCTTCTGATCTGCTCCTATGATCTTATACATAATCAAAGACGGTTATCATGCAGGTGTCTGCGTTATCGCAATCGTACTCCAGATTTAATGGGACAGGCAGCATTACTTTCGCCTTAGGGCAGCACTGGCGATCAAAATGATGACGATTAAATAGAGCAGTCCGAATAAACCGCCGAGGATGATGCCGATCAACGCGTGCACCCGCCCTTTGCTGCCGGGGTGGGTTTGGGCGAATTTCAGGCCGCGCAAGCCGAGGACAAAAGCGGCGATACCAAGGAAAAATCCAATCACCGGTATAAACGAGAAAATGCCAAGATAATACGCAATCAGGGCCTGCGGATTTTTGTAGGGGATGATGGTTGAGATGCCATCGTCGGCCTTTGTGCTTGAGGCGCTCAGTGGTGGAAATTTTGGCAGGTCGTTGGCGAATTCGGAGTAGGAATTCAGAACTTTCCATTGCGTTTCGCCGTCGAATTTGACCAGACTTTGTGCTGTTGCCCGCCCTTGACCAATCCATTGCCGTAACTGGTTGGCGTCTATCGGCCCGTATTCCCTCTGGTCTGCCCCGATGATCTTATACATAAATGAAAGCCACTGCGAAAGCTGACGCCATTAATGATGCCATCGATCGCGCCACAAACAAGCCTTTGGTTGAGAGCTCCTATTTTGGAGGGGCCAGGAATGTAAATGGTGGATGGGGAATATTTCTGAGGACAGTGAAAAGGATCAGCACAATCCCGAGGAGAATCATGCCATATCCGGAGAAGGTTATTGGGGGCAGGGAGTGGCCCTTGATTTTCGGTGCCACGAGCCGGATGCCCATGTACGCGAAGACGGGAAGGGCCAGGATAAATAATGGATTACACTGAAGGCCGGTCAGGAAATGACCATGCACAAGATGATACAACGACCGCTGAGCGCCGCAGCCCGGACAGTACAGACCGGTTAACTGATAAAAATAGCACTTCGGATAAAAACCGTATTGCGAG
>NZ_ABOX02000041.1 GCF_000172555.1 Pedosphaera parvula Ellin514 | reverse complement strand
GAAATCGGAGGCATGGGACACATACCCTCATCCCCTCTCAGATCATCGAGTGGAGAGAGCTAAGGGTTAACCCCGCCCGCAGCAGCCCAGCCTGTTGCCTCAAGGATAAATGACACCGGGGATTGGACCGGATTTGGGTATTTGTTGCCTCACATTAAATGACACCGACGTGTTTATTGTTTTTCCCTCCGTCAGGAGGGTCCTTTTGCCCCTGCTGCTGCAGCAGCAGGGGCAAAAAAATTTCTCATTCTTCCATCCCGTCCTCATTTTAAGATCGGTCTGAGTTGTTTATCCGTTTGCCTGGCCAGTTCAAAGGGATCGACGGCGTAATACCAGTCGCGCAACCGTTGCGCCTGTTTCCTACCCAGTTGTCCGCTGCTCACCAGCCACTGGTAGGCCGTCTGCGGACGGTCGTGACGGCGAACCCAGCGGCTGCCTTCCCGATGCTTGGCCACCAGCTTGGCTGAGGGCAGAAAAAAGTTCTGCAATGGCCCCCAGGTTTCCTTGTAAAGCTGGTTGATCAAAGGGCACCGCTGCCGGAGATTCCAACCGGGCATAGCCCAGAACCTGCCGCGGCCACATCCAGTTCTTCTGCTCCACATGCGCATTGTCATCTTTATGATAAGGGCGTGAGCGGGTGAGTTTTACGGGCACCACGCGCTCCTGCAGGTAACGCACCAGATGCCAGTTCAGCCATTCGCTCCCATTGTCAAATCCATCCCCAGCAAAGGAAATGGCAGGTTTTTTTCCACGTCCCGGGTTTGCTCCAACACCCCTTGGGCACCCTTGTTCCACACGGCCCGACCTTCCGTCCACCCACTCCCCAAACACGTGTAGGTCAGGCTCCAAATGAAATCACCCGCCAGGCTGGAACCGCAATGCGCCACGCTGTCCGCCTCCAAAAATCCCGGACGTTGCTCATCCCACACTTCCCCCTGAATGGGAATCTGGGTCCGCAACAGCGTGCCGGGCCGGGTGCCACATAACCGGCGAGGGACTTCCGCTTTGAGCGGCGCCAGCAGCCGGTCCAGGGTCGCGGCACTGACCTTTCCCAAGAGCTTCTTCTGTGCTGGCAAAAGACTGCCGTAGTGCTTGCCATAATGCGGCAACCACAGGGCCAGCGCCGGTTCCAGCCGCTTGCCACAAAGCTGTTCACTGGCTTTCCAGATCCGCTCGACCACCTCACGCACCGGCTCATAGACCGGTTCGGCCCCGGGGCGCACTCCGCCCTTGGGCTTGGGCAATTGATCCCCCAACAACTTGATCGCATGCTTGCGATCATAGCCATGATGTTCACAAAACTCATCGAGCATCCGCGTTTTTCCTTCCCGCCCTCGACCGGCATACCGCCTCCGCAAACGTTCCAACTCTTCCGTCCGACAACTGCTCTTTGGCATCTTCATTCTCCAAGTTTGTCGGTGTCATTTTCCCGTGAGGCAACGTATTCCTTCAGTCCGGCTTCCCAACCTCTCTCCGGTGTCATTAATTATGAGTCAACTCGAGCCCCTGAGTAATAAGATTTTCCCCTTTTGCTTTGGACCATCCGCCATTACTCTACCGCACGTCAAAACATGGCTTTAAAACTGTTCAATACGTTGTCGCGCTCCGTTGAGGAGTTTGTACCGTTGGATCCGGCTGGGAAACGCGTCGGCCTTTACTGCTGTGGTCCCACGGTCCATGACTCCGCGCATATCGGCAACTTTCGCACGTTCGTGTTCGCGGACTTGCTGCGCCGTTATCTTGAATTCCGGGGTTACGCCGTACAACACGTGATGAACATCACCGATGTTGAGGACAAAATCATTGCGCGTGTGCGTACTGCCAACACGACCTTGAAGGAGTATACGTCCAAGTACGAAGCGGCCTTCTTCGCGGACCTCAAGAGCCTGGGTTGCCTGCCCCCATCCAATACTCCTCGCGCGACGGAGTTCATTGGCGAAATCATTTCTCTGATTGAAAAACTCATAGAACGGGGCATTGCTTACAAGGCCCCGGACGGCTCGGTTTATTTCAGCATCGATAAATATCGCGGATGTGGTTGCACCTACGGACAATTGCTCAAATTAAATTTTGAAGAAATGCGCGTCGGTGAGCGCGTGAAGAGCGATGAGTATGCGAAGGAATCCGTGGCCGACTTTGCCTTGTGGAAAGCGCGCGTGCCTGAAGACGGCACAGTGTTTTGGCCGAGCCCATGGGGAGAGGGCCGACCTGGTTGGCACATTGAGTGCAGTGCCATGAGCATGAAACTTCTCGGACCAAGCTTCGATCTGCATCTGGGTGGAGAAGACCTCATTTTCCCGCATCATGAAGACGAAATAGCCCAAAGTGAAGGCGCCGGATTGCAACCTTCAGGCCAGCGTTTTGTGAAACATTGGATGCATGGAGCGCACCTGCTGGTCGAGGGCAAGAAGATGAGCAAACGGCTCGGGAACTTTTTTGTGCTGGGCGATTTGACGGCCAAGGGTTTCACGGGTCGGGAAATACGCTATCTCCTCCTGACGTCTCACTATCGCGAAACTTTCAATTTTACCCTGGACGGTTTGCAAGGTGCCCGCACAGCCTTGGCTCGCATTGATGAATGCCTGATTAAACTCAAGGAAACAGCTGGTTCAACCCAGGCGTCCGCGGATGAAAAGATGGTGAATGCCTTCACCCAGGCCCTGGATAAAGATCTCAACATCGCTGGAGCCTGGGGTGCGATTTTTGAGTGGGTGAGTGACACCAATCGCCATCTCGCCGAGAATTCATTAACACCACAGCAAGCAGCGGCGGCTTTGGCAGCCTGGCAAAAGATTGATGCCGTCCTTGGTGTCGGGGCCAATGTCGAAGCAGAAGTGCCGGCCGAAATTGCTGCCTTACTCGAAGCGCGTCAGGCCGCTCGCAAGGCGAAGGACTTCAAACGCTCCGATGCAATTCGCGACGAGTTGAAAGCCAAGGGCTGGGTCATTGAAGATACTCCCAAGGGGCCACGCTTAAAGAGGCTCTAAATAATTGCTGTTGTCATGAAGAAGCGCAGACTTTCTTTTTTGCTTTCGATCTTCGGCATTCTTCTTATCACGCTTTGCGTAACAAGAACATGTTCGAGCCAGCCCCATGATCCGTTGGCCTGGGATGCAGAATCAAAGGAGTATGTTGCGGGCACGAACGAAACTCATGCTCGCCTCTTCTTTTGCCTGACTAATGTTTCTTCGAAAGAGGTCGTCATTACGGATGTTGCCACCTCTTGTGGGTGCACCGTGGCGACCATTCCGAGCAAGCCATGGAAGATTCCGCCCAAGGAAATCGGAAGGATCGACGTCGCGATCGATTTACGCGGAAAAACTGGAACCATCACAAAAGAGGTCAGTGTCGCTTCTCCGACAGCCGCCAAGCTGCTTACAGTGAGCGCCACCATTCCCAGCGGATATGGTGGAGGCATGACACCCGCGATGGGGGATCGACTGCGCAACCAGGAATCAGCCGCCGCGAACCGGCAATCAATTTTCAGAAATAACTGTGCCAGTTGCCATCTTGTCCCTGCGTTTGGCAAATCCGGCGCGAAGCTTTACACCGCTGCCTGCGCGATTTGCCATGACTCCCCACATCGCGCCACCATGGTTCCGGACTTGCATCATCTTAACAAGGACACCAACGCCGATTACTGGCGGCAATGGATCACCCATGGTAAAGACGGGACTTTAATGCCGGGATTCGCTGCCACCGATGGCGGTCCATTGGATGACGAGCAAATCAATTCGCTCGTCGATTACATGGGAACCTTTTCCAAACCCGCCAGTACCAACACGCCGCCCAGTGCAGTCAGAAAGAACCAATCACGTAATTAATCCACCTTAAGCTTATACACTCTCTCGCCAACATTAATGAAAAAGGGACTGCTAATATCCTTCGAAGGAACCGAAGGTTGCGGTAAATCAACGCAAATCAGCCTGCTCACCGAACGCCTGCGCGCTCTCGGTCACGTCATCCGAATGGTGCGGGAACCTGGCGGCACACCCATTGGCGAAGAGATTCGTTACACGCTTAAACATAGCGTGAAAAATCACGCCATGACCTCAGAAGCAGAACTTCTGCTCATGAACGCCAGCCGTGCCCAACTGGTTCGTGAAGTTCTCCGCCCCGCCTTGGAAGCCGGTGAAATCATTGTCTGCGATAGATACTACGATTCCACCACCGCCTATCAGGGCTACGGCAGGGGCCTTGATTTGAAACTGGTGCAGGCCGTCATTGACTTTGCAGTGGGAGATACCCGTCCCGACCTTACCCTGCTGTTGCGCGTTCCACCCGAAGTCAGCGCCGCCCGTCTTGCCTCACGTCAGGCCACCCTGCCCTTCATTCGTGACCGCATCGAAGAGGCTGACCAGTCATTCTTCAACCGAGTCAGCCAGGGCTACGAAGCACTTGCCACGGCCCATCCCGAACGCATCCAAACCATCGATGCCTCTTCAAGTGTCCAGAACGTCAGCGATTCCATTTGGAGCCGGGTCAAGCCACTTTTGGGATAGAACTCGCCAACCTACTCCCGCAGGCGAGAAACATGACCGCTCCAGTTCGCAACAAAACACTCCTTTCATTTTTTCCAAAAACCGCTATCCTGTTGGTAGTGAAACAAGCACGTTGGGAGACTCTATGACTGATGATACGCTTGCAAAAATTGAAGCCCGGATAAAAGGCTCCGACGCCATCAACGAGGATAAGCGTCGCGAGTTGCAGGACCTTCTTGCCAAACTCCGGGCAGAAGTCTCCAACCTTGCCGAAACCCGCCCGGAGCAGGCCCAGAGCATCACTCAGCTTACCGACATTTCCACCAAGGAAGCCACCCGCCGCGAAGAAAAAAATCCTGCGGTTTTGGAAGAGAGCCTCGGCACCCTGGAACGGTCGGTGGAAGAATTTGAGGTCACCCATCCGCGACTCGTCCAAATCGTCAATGCTATCAGCAGCACTCTCGCCAATTTGGGCATTTGATTCTTGATTGTGAGGACTCGAAATCCCTTTCGAGGGTACACGGTTCTTGTTTCTTTCTGAAACCTTGGCTTGCTTTCTCGCGTCCAGTCTTCTATTCGATTCTTATCCAATTATGAAAGATTCTTTTACTCGTCGCGATTTTCTCAAGACCACTTCTGTGGCTGGTGCCGGTCTCCTTGCCATGGGAACTGTTCGCCCCACACGCGCCGCAGAGAGTCCAAACAACAGGATTCGTGCTGCCGTCATGGGAGTGAATGGTCGCGGCATGAATCACGTCTCCTCCCTTCTCGCGCTTCCCAATTGCGAGATCGCCTATATTTGCGATGTTGATAGTCGTGCCATCGATAAAGCCATCAATGCCGTCGCCAAAAAGCAGGACCGAAAACCCAAAGGCGTAACAGATTTCCGCCAGATACTCGATGACAAGGAAATCGACGTCCTCACGATTGCAACCCCCAATCATTGGCACGCTCCTGCCAGCATCCTCGCCTGCAAAGCTGGCAAACACGTCTATGTTGAAAAGCCATGCTGCCACAATCCTCACGAGGGCGAACTGATGGTGCAAGCCGCGCGCAAATACAATCGCAAAGTGCAAATGGGCAACCAACGTCGCAGTTGGCCCTGGATTATCGAAGCCATGCAACGCCTGCATTCGGGAGAATTTGGCCAGGTGTTTTTCGCCAGAGCCTGGTATAACAACCGGCGCGGCCCCATTGGACACGGCAAACCAGCGCCGGTTCCGGAATGGCTCGACTATTCCCTCTGGCAAGGCCCGGCGCCCGAACGTCCTTTTGTCGACAATCTGATTCATTATAACTGGCACTGGCGCTGGCATTGGGGCAATGGCGAAATCGGCAACAATGGCATTCATGTCCTCGACCTTGCCCGCTGGGGTTTAAAGGTGGAATACCCCAAACGTGTGACCTGCGGCGGTGGACGCTACCATTTCCAGGATGATCAGGAAACGCCTGATACCTACGTCACCTCCTTTGATTTTGGCGACAAAGGGGCCACCTTCACCGGGCATAGCTGCGATAAGCACTCACCTGAAGGGGGCATGTTCGGCTGCACTTTCTACTGTGAAAAAGGGGCTCTCGTCATTTCGGATACGACCTATCGCATCCTTGATTCCAATGACAAAGTCGTTTCTGAGGAGAAGGGCCAGAGCGGTGACCATGATCATTTTGGTAATTTCCTCGATGCCATCCGGGACGGCAAACCCCTCAACTCCGAAATTGAAGAAGGCTATAAAAGCACCCTGCTTTGTCATTTGGGGAACATCGCTTATCGGACGGGTAGTACCGTTGACCTTGATCCCGCGAGTCACAAAATTGCACACAACAAGGACGCCATGAAGCTTTGGTCCAACGAATATCGGAAAGGTTGGGAACCGAAAGTTTAACACGCAAGGCCTTTGCCATTAATTCGCTGATTTGACAGATCAACCGAAAGGGTTGACGCATGTTTTATTTTGGACCCATGCTTGGTGTTCAATCGCTTGCAAAATGCAACTGCGAGCTCATCAGCGGACAATCACATTGCACCCGCCAGCCCGCTGTACTCCAGCGAAGCAATAGCCTCGGCCTGATTCTAGACAGATTTGCAGGAGAATGTTTCGGTAAGATCCGTGGTGTGGGTGATGATTAAGGAATCGGGGCAACGGATGAAGGGGTTTCCGGAAGGTTGTGCCAACTAAGTGCTCAGTGATGGAACTGCGGTGGAGGTACTTCGTGCTGCCTACTGAAGCTGGCGGTCAAAGGGCACACGTTCGATTATGCTTGAGCCAGTAGGTATCCATACACTTGATGAGGTCAGTGAATTCAGGATAGAGCGGGGACTTCACCAGGTACGAATTCGCTCCCAACTCATACGCCCGCTTTATATCCATTGGCTCATCCGAACTCGTTAACATCACTACGATCAGTTTCTTCATCTGGGGATGCTGTTTTATCCATTGGAGCACTTCAAAGCCGTCCCGCTTCGGCATGTTCACATCCAGCAACACCAGATTAGGCAGAGGCCAGGTCGTCCTGTCTTCATAAGCAGCATTACCTTCGAGATAGTCAATCGCCTCCTGACCATTTTGTACAAACTGAAGATTGGATTTTGCTTCTGCCTTGCGAAACGATCTTTCCATCAAAATCCTGGCTACACGATCATCTTCTGCGACCAAAACAGTCCATCCCGAATCGGTTGATTTCGTCATATCTGTACGGAAAGCACATCATACGTCGTTTGAGAAAAACTCCGCGTCGATTAACTTATTTTGCACTCCTTACTCCACGCGGCCAACAGAAAACCTTATAACCCAATCATTCATAACCACCTTTGTGAATTCAAGCTTAATCATTCTCTTTCTTCATTTTCTCAATCACGAATCCTGCTCCGATGAGGCGACACCTTTCACCACACTTTCACGCTTGCGGATTAATCTGGAATGGCGAGAAGACTGCTTTGTTAGATAACAGCCCTAAGAATTAGAGTCGCGAACACGCCAAATGTTCCCGACGGTGGATACCCCACATGGACGTAACCACATTTGCGTGGTAATGAGAAATGAGAGGATAAGTATGAAAATATTTTTAGTTATCTTCCATGGTTGGACTCTCCCTGGATTTGCCCCTCAAGCTCTTTGCGTGGATTCCCACAATTGCACCGCCACGGGTAAATCCGGTAAAACGAAAGTCCAACAACTCAGGGGTGCCGCACTGCAAGGATACATTTAATGACGCAGGCATTTTAACAGAAATCGATAAAAAATGTTGCCATGATTACCAAATACAAACAGCAGGCAAATCAATCGTTCGTCTACATGACCGTATGTTTTGTTATCGGTCTGGTTTGCGTAGCAACAGCCTGCCTCAGCAATCCCCCCATCTTTTTGAGCGTTACCCTGGCGATCGTTACTGTTCTGGCGTTTAGCTTCGCGGTAGTTTTCTATTTTCGCGGATGTAGCTTTTGGGCAGAGGCCAAGGGATACACCTCGGTGGTTTTCCTCGCTGCAATTTTCGGGTTGGTAGGGGTGGCAATCCTCCTGGCCCTCCTCCCGGATGAAAGCAATCCTGCCAGACTGGCGGAAGAGGAAAGCTACACTGGCCCTCGTTGTGTGGACTGCAACTCGCGCATCGCGCCCGGGATGCGCATCTGCCCCAAATGTGGCTGGACCCAACCCGCTCAAGATTTAGGCAAGCCGATCACAGCTTGACTCATGAGATGATTGAACAATCCAGTCCCACTCTTACTGGCTGGGAGTTTCCCTCGGCACCATCCGCTTTTGCCTCAATCCAAAATTTCTCCTGCCATTCGGAAATTCCTTTCGGCATTGGCATCATCACAACGCCCCGCTGGGCAACTCAGAAACATTTGAGTAGAGCTGCTGGCAGTCCAGCTGAGTTTTCGATTAATAGTGATTGTTGATTCACGCCCTCGCCCGGACGAGTCGTTCATTTTTGATAAGTCGAGCTCCATTGGTTTGAAGATATTCCTGCACAACCTGTATTGGCCCAAGATTCGTCGGGGTTCTTTTTTGGTTATTAATCATTCGATAATGGGCCAGCGTCTTGCCAACATCCATTATTTCCACTTGCCCCTTATCTGTAACCCAGAGTTGTCCTTTTTCCAAAGCTGGCGGTGTTTCATTTTTTTTGAGCTTCATAGATACAAGAATGCACGACCAATTCGCTAGAATTACAGCGAAGGCCATGCGGTTTTGAAACGACGTTTCCATCACTCCTGCCATGCGATAGACCGGTGTGCGGACATTCCACACCTTCACTTGCCTCGGCATTGTTATGCACGGCACCGCTCGTCAGGAGTTCCCTGAATGGGGGCTTTAGGGTTCCGCGGCGGGTCTGGCATCCAACCATGCTACCCACAGCAGGTTTATTAGCATGACATCATTCCGGCCGTCTGATGAGGTGGGTTTACTCCCTATTTGTATAGGGGTAAAACCCGCAGAAATGTACTGTATGAAAACCATACCAACATACGTGCACGGCATACTTGACTACCTTGTCGGTTTTATTCTACTTATCGCCCCGAACCTATTCGGCTTCGCTCACTTGGGTGGAGCAGCAGTGGATGTCCCGAGAACCATCGGGCTATTGATCCTCATTCAAGCCTTGTTCACAAATTATGAGTTGGGGTTGTTTAAAATAATCCCGATGCGAATGCATCTGGGGGTGGACTATGTACTTACCATATTTTTGGCCATCTCACCATGGCTGTTTAACTTTCACAACCAACCCCGCAACGTCTGGATGCCCCATGTGGTGGTCGGAGTTCTTGCTTTCTTGCTCACCTTGATGACTCAAACGGTTCCCCGTCGCATGCCTACCGTACGGGAACACAGGACGGTGATCTAAAAACCCAAGTCGTTGCAGTTGAGGGGAGAACCTTTTTGTTCGAAGAACACACAGTCAAGCCAGAGTTAATATCCCGACCGCGTTTCAGGCATAACGCCTGTTTTTAATTTGCTATAGCTGACTGGCGGATTCTTCTGTTCCCTGGATAAAAGTTTGCTCTTTGTAATTGATGGCAACGAAAATAAACAATATTGCCGCAATGAACATCAAAGCTGCGAAAAACAGATAATAATTCGGACCGGCCAGTTTGCCAGCCACGTCAGGATGACTCTTCATAAACCCATTTACCTGCGACGTAAAAACGTTTCCCAAAGTCACCGAAGCTAGGAAAGTGGCCATAATAAAGGATTTCATCCGTTTGGGTGCCTGCGTATAGGAAAACTCCAAGGCGGTGATCGAGACGAAAATTTCTCCGGCGATCAACAGCGTGTAGGCATAAAACTGCCAAATGATATGCGGCGTTTCACCTGCCACGATCCGCGACTCCACATAGGCGGGCACGAGAAACGACGCAGCCGTGACAAAAAACCCAATGGAAATCTTCCGCAAAGCCGTCAGCGGAAACACTTTATTGATGGCGGGATATATCCCATAGGTAAACAGCGGGATATAAATAAGAATCAGCAACGGATTAATGGCCTGCAATTGTGCTGGCAGCCATTCATGCCCAAACGCATGTCGATCCATCTTCTCCGCCTGCAGCACCCAGGCTGAACTTGACTGGTCGTAAAGCGACCAAAATACCGCCACAAAGACATAGATCACAGCCAGTTTGCCCAGCGTCTTCAACCCCAATGGACTGAATGTCTCTTCAAAAAACTTATTTCTGGCAGGTTGAATGTGCGCGAATTTATAACGCCCCATCCAAAAGAAGATCGTGGCCAGAAACATGAGAATTCCCGGAATTCCGAATGCAATATGCGGTCCGTACCTTTCCAGGAGAATCGGTATCAGCAGGGTGGAGATCGCTGAACCGAAGTTGATGGAAAAGTAAAACCAGCTAAAAACCTTCGGTAGAAGGTGTTGATTTCCAGCGCTGAACTGGTCTCCCACGTGCGCCGAAACACACGGTTTAATGCCTCCTGAGCCCAAAGCGATCAATCCCAACCCGATTGCCAATCCTGTCTTAGTCGCGTCAAGAGCCAAGGCCAGATGTCCCAGGCAATAGACGATGGAAAGACTGATGATGGTCATGTACTTGCCTAGGAACGCGTCGGCGATAATTGAGCCAATAATTGGACAAATGTAAACCGAAGCCAGGAAAAGGTGATACCAATACTTGGCGTCGGTGTCGCTCAAGACATCCAATTGCCCATGTCTGTTCAGCAGGTACTTGGTCATGAACACCACGAGAATGGACCGCATGCCATAGTAACTGAACCGTTCGGCCGCCTCATTGGCCACAATATAGGGCACTCCCGGTGGCATCTGGTTTGTCTTGATCGGCTCGGTTAAATATTTTGTCCTGGCCATGTAATCAATAACTTATCTGCCTAAAGCCATGCAGATTTCAACCATTCTTCTCTGAAACCCGCAATGGAAAGCAAGTGTATTACAAAATTTGCATAACATCCTGGTTTGCATCCAGCTCAAGGTGGAATAGAATGCACACAGAAAGGACACCTATGGCCGCACAGGAAATGGAAATGATTGCCCGGGCTCTCGTGGCCCCAAACAAGGGAATTCTTGCTGCTGACGAAAGCACCGGCACCATCGAGAAGCGATTCAAAAACATCAATGTGCCGAACACGGAGGAAAATCGCCGGGACTACCGCGAATTGCTCTTCACCACTCCGGACATCTCGAAATTCATCAGCGGTGTCATTCTTTATGATGAAACCATCCGTCAAAAAAATAAGGAAGGCACCCCGTTGGTTGAAATCTTAAAGCAGCAGGGCCTGATCCCCGGCATCAAGGTTGATAAGGGCGCCAAGCCTTTGGCTGGTTTTCCAGGCGAAAAGATCACCGAGGGCTTGGACGGCCTCCGCGCCCGCTTCGAGGAATACTACAAACTCGGCGCCCGTTTCAGCAAATGGCGTGCGGTGATCACCATTGGAAACGGCATCCCCACTCTCGCTTGCATCAAGGCCAACGCTCATGCTCTTGCCTGCTATGCGGCCCTGAGCCAGGAAGCAGGGATTGTCCCCATCGTGGAACCGGAAGTATTGATGGACGGCAGTCATACCTTACAACGTTGCGCCGAAGTCACTGAGCTGACTATTAGAATAGTTTTTGAAGAATTGTTTATGCAACGGGTCGTCTTCGAACAAATGCTCTTAAAGCCCAACATGGTCACGGCCGGCAAGGACTCTCCTGAACAGGCCAGCGTCAGTGACGTCGCCAAAGCCACCATCCGCGTCCTGCGTCATTCTGTTCCTGCCGCCGTTCCCGGCATTGTCTTTCTCTCGGGAGGCCAGAACGATATCCTGGCAACCGAACATTTGAATGCCATGAATCAACTCGGTCCGCATCCTTGGCAACTAAGTTTCTCGTATGGCCGCGCCTTGCAAGACGCTCCCTTGCATGCATGGCTGGGCAATCCTTCCAACCGCGCAACCGCTCAACAGGCATTCCTTCACCGCGCCGAATGCAACGGCATGGCTCGCAGTGGAAAATACAGTGAGCAACTCGAAGCAGGTTCCGGCAATGGTCAAGCAACTGCTCGCAAACCAATTGTCGCCTCTGCCAGTCAGGATTAAAGAAGAACTGCCAAGCCGCGTTCTCAAACCAATTGTCAGCGGAATTGACATCATCATGCACTGGACATTTCTTCAATAATTGGAGAAATTTCGGGTTCACATGAACAGAGCCGCGTTATTCCGCTGTAGTTTGGCATTTGCATTTTTTATGGCGGCCCTGGTTAACCTCGTGGCTCAGGGAATCAGCAGCAGCAAGCTCAGCGCTCACCTCATCAACGCCTACACTGCCGGCTCATCCAACATCATTGCCGGTCATCCCAGGGTCTTGAAAATTCTCGACGTCGGCTCCGGTATGGTTAACGCCATGCGGGCTTACAAATCGGGAACACCCGGCGGCAAAGTTGTCCTGCGCGTTTACAGTCCGCGTATGTATACGCTCGATTCCGACCCGGATGCCTCGGCTGCCGCCACCAATTTTTGGACCACCATATTGCAACCCTCAATAAACTCGCTCTCCAGTTCGGATCGTGCCCTGCTCGATTATATCGAAGGACCCAACGAGGGCCAAACACCCACGCTTGGTTATCCACCGGACCGCCCCGTGCAAGCTTCTCAATGGTTTAATCAGTTTTGGACCAATCTCACGCCAATGATTGTGGCCGCAGGCTTCAAACCTTGCATTGGAAGCATTGGCGTGGGAAATCCGGGAGGTAGCCCGGCAGAAATGCAATCCTATCTGGCAGCGTTCGTGCCTGCGTTGCGACAAGCCAAGGCCGCAGGCGGAGCGTGGAGTTATCATGCCTATACGATTCAATACACCACCGATCCAAACGCAGAAATTTATTATTCACTACGCTACCGGCAATTTTACAATTACTTCGCCTCGACATTTCCGGATCTGAACAACATGCCATTGATTCTGACAGAAGGCGGCGTAGATCTGAGCGGTGACCCCAACACTTCAGGCTGGCAGGCGCGCGGACCCGCAGATTGGTACCAAAGATGGTTGAATTGGTTCGACAGCCAAATGAACCAGGATTCGTATGTGATGGGCTGCACCTTGTTCCAAAACGGCAACCCAAGTGGGTGGTCTTCCTTCGACCTGGAACCGATAGCCAGTTGGATGCGAACTTATCTTACCGGTCCATCAACTCTTCCACCAGCGCCCACCGGAGTTTCAGCCGCATGGGGTCTGAACACCATCACACTTACATGGCCCACTATTCCGTCCACGCCGACGAGCTTCTATGTGAAACGCGCCACCGTCAGTGGCGGCCCTTATTCTGTCATCGCGAGCAATATCACCACCGGTGTAACGAACTTCTATTATCTCGATACGACGGCCACCAATGGAGGTTCTTATTTTTATGTGATCTCGGCTCTGAATTCTGTTGGCGAAGGTCCCAACTCCCCGGAAATTACCCCGCAGATATTCGTCCCGAACGCAATCAATTGCGGCGGATCTGCAGTTGGCTCGTACCAAGCAGATGCCTATTTCAGTGGCGGTCTCACTTACGCGGTAGGGAACACGATCGACACAAATGGACTCAGCAATCCCGCGCCGATGTCGGTGTATCAATCCCAGCGCTATCAAAACCTCACCTATACCCTGCCCTTTTTCACGCCGAATGCTCCGTATAAACTTCGTTTGCATTTTGCCGAAATCTACTGGACCGCAACCGGTCAACGGGTCTTTAACGTGCTCGTCAATGGTGCACAGGTATTGTCCAGCTTCGACATCATCGCAGCTGCTGGAGCGCCAATGAAAGGTAATATCCAGGAAATCAATGCCATTTCCGACTCCTCGGGAAATATCAATTTGCAATTGGTCACTATCACCGATCAGGCCAGTATCAATGGTATCGAAGTGGTTGCGAATCCGACCAATTTCATTCCTATTGCGCCCGCCGGGTTAACCACCTCCGTCAGCACAGGCCAGGTTTCTCTTTCATGGTCGGCTCCCGCCAGCGCCACCCGTTTCAACATAAAGCGCTCCACTACCAGTGGCGGACCATACACGACCATTGCCAGCAATGTCGTCGTCTCAGCCTTCACTGATTACTCCTTTACTCCGAATACCACCTACTACTACGTCGTCAGCGGACAGAATACTTTAGGCGAAGGACCGAATTCAGCCCAGGCTTCTGCCACACCAACCGCCGGATTGCCCGATGTGGTCATCACGGCTCTGAGTTGGACGCCGAATCCTGCCCTCGGTGGCAACAATGTCACTTTCAAAGCCACAGTGAAAAATCAGGGTTCTGCCGCCACTCCTGCCGGAGTTGTTCTTGGAGTTGGATTCAATGTCGATGATGCCGGGGCGACTTTCTCCGGCAGCTTTAGCAGTGCCTTGGCTCCGGGCTCATCTGTAGTCCTGACGGCAAATGGTGGTGGTTCTCCCAGCGGAACCTGGCCGGCCACACCCGGTATCCACACACTGACGGGAAACGTGGACGACATTAACCGGTTTCCAGAAAGCAATGAGAACAACAATATTTTTAGCACGAATATGGCCGTCTTCGTGAGCGGTTACTCCATTAACTCTGGAGGCACAACCACTGGCTCCTTTGCAACTGATCAAAACTCCACTGGTGGCACGACATCTACTTCCACCAATACCATCGATCTCAGTCTGGCGAGCAACGTGGCTGGCCCGCAGTCGCTATATCAATCGCAACGTCTTGGAGATTTTACTTATTCATTCAACAATCTCATTCCCAATCAGACCTACGCTGTGCGACTGCATTTTGCTGAACTGGTTTATACCAACATCGGCCAGCGGGCGTTTAATGTCTCCATCAACGGCATTCAGAAACTGACGAATTTTGATATTGTCGCCCAGTCTGGAGGAATTAACCGTGCACTAATTGAACGATTCAACGCGCCTGCCGACACGAATGGTCAAATCATCGTTCAATTCACGTCTGTGGTGGATCAGGCATTGGTCAACGGCATACAAATCCTGGCCACCAATGGCCTGGTGAATGCCACCCCCACTTTGATTGCCATCTCGAATTACACGATCAATGCCAATCAATTGTTAAGCTTTACCACCAAGGCCATCGACCCTGACCAGCCCACTCAAAATCTCACTTACAGCATCGTAACAGGTGCGCCGGGCGGTGCCACCATCGGCCCAATCAGCGGATTGTTCACCTGGACACCGACACTGCTTCAAGCGCCAGGCACCAACACCATTCAAGTGCGCGCGACAGACAATGCTTCGCCTGCCGCCAGCGCCTTGAAAAGCTTTACTGTTATCGTTGTTGCCCCACCACATATTTCACAGTTGCTGAACCTCGGCACCAACCTTTCGCTCTCGTTCGATTCCTATCCAGGCAAAACCTACCGTCTCCAATACAAAGACGATTTGAGCGACACCAACTGGGTTACTCTTGGGGCTGATACAATGGCCAGTACATCAGGCAGTTCGTTCTCCAGTCTTGCCAATACAAACTCGCAACGGTTTTATCGCGTCCTGCAACTAAACTAAAATATTGTCCCCAGCTTAATCCGTGCGCCCACATTGCATTGCATCAAAACTGGGTGATATTTTCGCATGGAAGCAATCTATCCGAAGGTGGGATGCTGCGGATTTCCTCTGAACAAACCGGAATTCGCCCGGCGCTTTCCAGTCGCTGAAGTGCAGCAAACATTTTATCAGCCACCAAAAAAGCAGGAGACGCTCAAGCGTTGGCGGGCGGAAGTGCGACCTGAGTTCGAGTATACCCTGAAGGCCTGGCAGCTCATCACCCACCCTGCGACCAGTCCGACTTACCGACGGGTAACCAGCAAACTGGCAAAGGATGAACTTGAATGCTGCGGCTCATTCCAGGATTCCCTGATTGTGCATGAAGCCTGGCTGAATACGAAAGCTTGCGCGCAGGCTCTGGGAGCAAAGCTCGTCCTGTTTCAATGTCCACCAAGTTTTGCTCCAACACTACAAAACATCAGTCAGATGAAGAAGTTTTTCGCGAAGGTGAAACGTGACGACTTGACATTCCTTTGGGAACCCCGGGGCTATTGGACTGAAGAAGTAATTGAGAGGCTGTGCCGGGAGTTGAATTTAATCCATGCGGTTGATCCCTTCCTGAATCATACCGTCACACCGGAGTTCGTTTATTATCGCCTCCACGGTGGGAAGGATTTTCGACATGTATACTCAGAGAAACAGATGCGGAACCTCTTGAATATCATTCCGGCTGGCAAACCCTCCTATATTATGTTCAATAACATTGCCATGCTGGAAAACGCGACCCGGTTTCAGGATATGGCGGAGACTCTGAAGCATACTCAGGAACTGGAGCTTCATTAGGCATGGCACGAATCAGGCGTGCAGCAGCGAGCAGACGCAGCCAGGCAACCAATTACTTGATTTTAAGAATAGTCCCCGCAATGTAACGCGGCCCATCATGCTGGTTGAAATAGTAGGTAACGAGCACCTTGTCCCTGGAAATCATGGTGGACCAGGGATAACCAAGGTCAAATCCACTCCCATCCTCACGCAAAATCATTTCGGGTGCTGCTGCTGCATTGGTGCATTCTGCGTCAAGAACGCGGCAGCGAATGCCTTGGGGAGCATGACGGTAACCGTAAACAAGCAGGACACGTTTATCTGGCAAACGTAAAGCGTGGAGTGGGTGTCCTTGAAAACCGAGATCCTGCCACTTCCCGAAACTCTTGCCGCCATCGGTCGAGCGCGCAAGGCAGGCATGATCGTCGAAACCCTCCGTGCGCATGAAAGCGATGAGATCACCTTTTGGTGTTTCGTACATGGATGTTTCATTGAAGGTAATTTTGTCATCCCATGCTATGGGGCTGGAGTAGTTCCACGTGTTGCCTTTGTCGTTCGAAATCATCAGGTGAGTCCCGTTGTGTTTCGCATTGTGGCCCGCATGACTCGCCACGGCCCAGTAAAGATTTCCATTTTTCCCTTCATATATTGCCCCTCTGTTAAAGGCTGGAACAGGTTTGCCGAAGATATCCACCATTTTCTCCTCAGGAACCGAGGCCGGAACGATTGGACCTTGCCACGAACTACCGCCATCCCTGGAGCGAAGCAGATAGCCACCCATGAATGCAAAATTGCCAATGTGCGAAGAATTGGTCATTTTCGCAATAGTCTCTGGGTCAAAAACTGCCCAGCCGTAGCTGGCGCAAAGAATGGAATTGTCACTCAGCCGCACCATGCACGGGTCTTGCGAACCACCAAAGGGATGGGCGTAAAGCATTTCGGGTTCTGTCGACCAACTCTCGCCACCATCCTTGGAGCGGACCATGACAAGATGGCTGTTTGGATCGGTATGTTTCACACCCGGCTGTCCAAAATGACGCCGATCCGGCGCGCGACGGAACGCCACCAGCAATTCACCATCCGAACGCTTAACAACCGAGGGGAATGCACAATGAAAATATTCATTCGTGTAAATGACGACGTCCTTCAGCTTTGTAAGACCAGGTGCGTTTTTGAGCGAAGAATCGGAACGCGCGATTTGAATCATCAAAACAAGGACGAAAGTAATCAGCCAAAAACTTTTTCTCGGTTTGAACATGAGCGAAGTGAAACCTCTTCACCATTGAACACAAGTAAAAAAATTCAGACGCATCTGAAGTCGCATCTCATTACTGTTCTTAAGATCAGCAAAATTGATTAAAGCGCCCCATTTTTCCGTCCAACGTCCTTCTTTGTTAAGAACAGTACCAAGGTGCAACCAGGAAACAGTATCCGCAGAGAACGTCCTTGTTTTTGTCTCAAAAACCGAGGTATTCTCAAGCTAACTGAGATTGAAAAAAGCTTTTTGCTGCGCATTTAACGTGTTGCTGTTGCCCTCAGAGGTCTGTTTGCAAGCTCAGGCTTCTGTTACCGCCAACATTGTAACAGCGGTCAAAGATCGACTTTTCATTTTGGAAGCGAGTTCACGAACCTAACTCATGAGACAAACGACCATCTGGCGGCGATTAAACGCGTCGCTGGCCATCCTGATTTTTCTACTGGTCCTCGGCGCGGGTTTAGCCTGGTGGGTGGAGCATAACCGCGCAGTCGCGCGCGCACGGAGTGATTTGCTGAATAATCAGGCGATTAAGGTGCAGCTTAGCCTGGTCCAGATGAGCGATGCCATGAAGGGCCTGCTAATTGATCCAAACAATGACGACGAAAAAAGGGCGTTCGTCCTGGCCGAGAAGAGCCTGACCGCTCCACTGAGAGTAATCCAAAAGAACTTCGGAGATTACGATGCCCTGGCAAATACCATCGGCAACATCCGCGAGTTCGTTTCCAAACCTCTTTACAAGTTCCAGAGTGACATGCAGGTTTTGCAGACAACCAATTCCCTCGATGCCCCGGCACAATATATCAAAGCATATCCCGCACTGCGCCAGCAACGAGATCAATTGCTCAAGGACTTTAATCTCGCAGTTCAACGGGTTGCCGATTCGGAATCAGATGACAGGGTCGCTTCTTTCACGGGATCGGGCGTGTTGCTGATCATCCTTTTGGTGAGTATCTGGGTGGGAACCGCACAATCCTCAGCTGTGACCAAACCATTATCTCAATTGATTGAAGCCCTGGAACGCATGCGACACGGGGACTTCACGCAGCGGTTGAAATTGGAACGCAACGATGAATTTGGAATGATCGGTGATGGCATCAACCGGTTGGCTGATGATCTTTCCGTTCTGGTTGGCCAGGTTCAACGCTCCGGGATTCAGGTGAATTCCACCGCGACACAAATTGCAGCAAGCGCGAAAGATCAGCAGAGCACAGCCACGGAAATTGCAGCCACCACTGCGGAAATTGGAAACACATCCAAGGAGATTACTGCGACGTCGAAGGAATTGGTGAAGACCATGAATGAGGTCAGCCATGTCGCGGAAGAAACAGCCCGTCTGGCAGGAAGCGCTCAAGCCGCCATCGTAAGCATGGAATCCATGATGCGGCATATCATGGAAGCCTCGAGCTCAATTACAGGCAAGCTGGCAATCCTGAATGATAAAACGGGCAACATTAACTCCGTGGTGACAACCATCACCAAAGTGGCAGATCAGACCAACCTGCTTTCACTGAACGCCGCCATCGAAGCCGAGAAGGCTGGTGAATACGGATTGGGATTTGCGGTGGTCGCCATGGAAATCCGGCGATTGGCCGACCAAACAGCGGTGGCAACCTATGACATTGAAAAAATGGTCAAAGAGATGCAGTCGGCTGTTTCCACAGGCGTGATGGGAATGGATAAGTTTTCCGAGGAAGTGCGTCGCGGTGTGGAGGAAATTCGCCAGGTCAGCACTCAATTTGCTCAAATAATTCGCCAGGTCCAGGCGCTTACACCCCGCTTTCAGACAGTGAACGAGGGCATGCAATCTCAGGCCACGGGTGCCCAACAGATCAGTGAAACCTTGACGCAACTCAGCGAAGCGGCGCAACAAACAGCAGAATCGCTCAGATATTCCAATCATGCCATTGAGCAACTGAACGAGGCTGCGCGCCGCCTGCAGAGCAGCGTCACACGTTTTAAACTGGACGAAGCCTAGCAAGATGTTGTTTTTAACCTTCCAACTTGGCCAGGACCGTTACGCACTGGAAGCCAGTCGCGTCATTGAGGTGTTGCCTTTGGTGGAAATGAAACGGTTTCCAAATGCTCCCGCCGGTGTGGCTGGCATGATTAATTATCGCGCGCAACCTGTCCCCATTATCGACTTGAGTGAACTCACTCTTGGTCAGAAGGCCGGGGAACGCATGAGCACTCGGATCATTCTCATCAAGTATCCGGATCATGAAGGCCGGGAACATCCACTGGGCCTGATTGCCGAACAGGCAACCAGTACCATCCGCCGTGAAGCCAGTGATTTTATTGAACCCGGGCTCAATTTGAGTGGCACCCCCTACCTCGGCCCCGTGTTGATGGAGGATAAGTCCCCCATTCAATGGCTTTATGGGCAACATCTGCTCACGAACGAACTTCGCGATAAGTTGTTTTGCGCATCATTGGAGGAAAGCCCATGAATGACATCGCTATTTTTCTTCAGCAAACAATTGGTCTATACGCGCCAACCATCGGCTTCTCCGCGATTGAGAGTGCAGTGCGCGCGCGCATGAAAAATCTTGGTCTTTCGAGCAAGACCGATTACCTGGGCGCCTTACGCGCATCTTCCTCTGAACTCAACACTCTGATTGATTCGGTGGTTGTAACCGAGACCTGGTTTTTCAGGGACAGTGAACCTTTTTCCGCACTGGTGCGACTGATAAAACAGCGGTGGATTCCAGGCAACCACGAGCGACCATTGAGGATTCTAAGCCTTCCCTGCTCTACCGGCGAAGAACCTTACTCCATCGCCATGGCACTTTTAGACTCAGGCCTGGCTGCGACTGACTTCGAAATTGAAGCAGTCGATATCAGCACGAAAGCACTGGCGATGGCAGAACGTGGGCTTTATCAAAAGAACTCGTTTCGAAGTCGGAATCTCGGTTTTCGGGATCGCTATTTTCAATTGGATGAAGGTGGTTATTTACTGAGTCCAGTTGTTCGCAAGCAGGTCCGCTTCTCTCAGGGTAATATTTTGGATGAGCGGCTTAAGGCAGGAAAAGAAGGTTATGATTATGTCTTCTGCCGGAATCTCCTCATCTATTTTGACCGGGCCACTCAGAAGACCGTGTTTCGCAGAGTGTCCGAATTGCTCGATCCAAACGGCCTTGCATTTTTCGGTTCAGCAGAACTCTCACTGGCCCTGGCCAATGGTTTTATCTCAGCACAAATGCCACTGAGCTTTGCGTGCAGGCGGGCAGGATTTTCCTTACCGGCAGGCCAATCGAATCACTTTCATAAGCGAGCAGCCTCCAACCAGGAATCAGTGCGGCCGTTGTCAGATTTGACTAATGTTAAGGCACGGAAGCAACTTCGTCCCGCGAGGAAGGTTACCCATCGACTGTCCTTGAGCGTGACTGAGCGCACGTTAACCGATCTCAACCTGGCGCGTCGACTGGCGAACGCTGGCTTGTTCGCAGAAGCAGAACACATTTGTAGAACCTACCTTTCAAAAAAGGGCGTTTCAGCACAGGCGTATTATCTTATGGGGTTCCTGCGCGACGTGGCCGGTTCCAGTTTTGAAGCCCATGAATTCTATCGCAAGGCTCTCTACCTCGACCCAAATCATTATGATGCGCTGACAAACCTGGCTTCCCTCTCGCAAAAGAATGGCCACGAAGCAAAGGCCAAACTTCTGATGGAACGTGCTGAGCGCGTTAAATGCCAGGTTTAAGACCAACCGCGCCGTGGATTCACAAACCAATAATCAGAATCCGGAAAGCAACGCTGCAAAGGCTTTGGTTGCGCCTTCAGTATCTCCGCCAACCCAGCGGGACATAGTCGATTGTTGGAACCAAATCGGGGTGAATGGAAATGGCTCCTGTGACGAACTCTCAAAGTTTGTCCATTGCAGGAATTGCCCGATTTATTCCACCACCGGTGTGCGCCTTTTAAACCGTGAATTGCGGCAGGAGTATCGTCGAGAATGGACTGAACACTACTCGCGGCCAGGGAAGAACGGCGCTTCCGGCAGGATTTCCTGCATCATTTTCAGAATTGGGGTCGAATGGCTTGCACTTCCGAGCAGTGTGTTCCATGCAATTGCGGAAAAGCGGGCGATACACTCACTGCCGCATAGACATAAGGGTATCGTTCTCGGAGCGGCTAATTTCCGTGGAGAACTGCTGATTTGTGTCTCTCTGGATCGGTTCCTTGGCCTGGAACCAGTGAAGAATGCGGAGAGAGGCGGCAACCATTATGATCGATTGGTCGTTACGGAATGGAACAGAAAATTACTCGCCTTTCCAGTCAACGAGGTTGCAGGCATTCATCGTTATCATCCGGAGGAAATGAAGACGCTTCCTGCGACTTTGGAGAAATCCACTGCGAGCTTCAGCTGGGGTATCATCAGTTGGATGAATCAACCCGTGGGTTGCCTGGATGAGGAGTTACTCTTTTCCACCCTAAACCGGAGCCTGGGATGAGCAAGGATTTTAATTCAAAGGACCTGAGCCGCCTGTCCATGCTTGAGATCTTCCAAGTTGAGACAGAAAACCAAACTAATATTTTGACCACCGGCTTACTCGAGCTGGAGCGTAATCCAACGGCAGCACTACCATTGGAATCTCTCATGCGCGCAGCCCATTCCCTCAAAGGGGCTGCTCGAATCGTGAACCTTAAGGCAGCAGTCCAGGTGGCGCACGCCATGGAGGACTGTTTTGTTGCAGCGCAAAAGGGTAATATATATTTGGCGAAAGAAGGAATTGATGTCCTCTTCAAGGCAGTTGATTTATTTCTGCGCCTCTCCAAGCTGCCAGAACAGGATCAGGCAATCAAAAAGACCGTCGTGTCCGGGGAGATTACCGCCCTGCTTTCGGATCTGGGTGGCTTGATTCAACACCAGAATTTTTCCGAAGGCAGGGAAATGACTGGAAATGTTTCCCTGCCATCTGCGTCCAACCACCAACAGAATTTTCCTTCCAGTTTGAAGAGTGCCGATTCAGAAGCAATTGCACCCACTCCTTTCAATCGGATCCAAAATCCGGAGCGTGTTCTGAGGCTCACAGCGGAAAACCTAAATCGATTGTTAGGTTTGGCAGGCGAATCCCTGGTGGAATCACGCTGGCTTCATCCTTTTGCGGAGTCGATGCGACGACTCAAGCGGCTCCAGTCCGAGCTCGGCGAATCCCTGGACGGACTCCGGGAGACGCTGGGTGCCTACGAAACTTCGGAGCGAGTCGGTGACCAGATGGGCCAGGCTTTGGATAGACTGATAGAATGTCGCCAATTTTTATCAGATCGTCTGGGCGATTTGGAGATGTTTGATCGGCGCTCCACCAGTCTATCACATCGACTTTATTTAGAGGTGCTTCAATGTCGCATGCGCCCATTCGGAGAGGGCGTCCAGCGTTTCCCCCGAATGATGCGTGACCTGGCGCATTCGCTCGGCAAGGAGGTCAAACTCGAAGTTATCGGCGAACACACCCAGGTGGATCGTGACATTCTTGAAAAGCTGGAAACTCCTTTGGCCCATCTCCTGCGCAACGCCATGGATCACGGTTGTGAAATGCCGGAGAAACGCCGAGCGGCCGGAAAGCCTGTTGAGGGCACGATCCGCCTGGAAGCACGGCACAGTTCCGGAATGCTGATGGTAATCATTGCCGACGATGGCCCGGGCATTTCCCTGAATGATTTAAGAGAACGGGTCGTTGAGAAAAGTTTGGTGGCCAGGGATGTTGCCAACAAACTTAGCGAGGCAGAATTACTTCAATTTTTGCTATTGCCGGGATTTAGCATGAAGGACACCGTGACGGA
The DNA here is from genome assembly GCF_000172555.1 of Pedosphaera parvula Ellin514. Taxonomy (NCBI): domain Bacteria; kingdom Pseudomonadati; phylum Verrucomicrobiota; class Pedosphaerae; order Pedosphaerales; family Pedosphaeraceae; genus Pedosphaera; species Pedosphaera parvula. The sequence continues at coordinate 43,657 of NZ_ABOX02000041.1, read as the reverse complement.
AATTTCCGGGCGCGGAGTTGGCCTGGATGTGGTGCAAAACACGGTGAAGAATCTTCGTGGCACCATTCGCATCAGCACGCAGCCAAATAAAGGGACGCGTTTTCAGCTACAACTCCCATTAACCTTGTCGGTAATTCGAACTCTACTGGTCAGGATCGGTGGCGAATCGTATGGGCTTCCATTATCCCAAATCACCAGGGCACTGAAACTGCCATCCAGCAAGGTGGAAAGGCTGCAAGGGCGTCACTATTTCACGGTCGGAGATCAGCAGATTAGCCTCGTGACGGCGCATCAATTATTGGAATGTGCCCCGCCCAATTCTTTTGACGATCAACTGTCCATCGTTGTCATTGGCGATCGCACAACCAAATACGGCCTGGTGGTTGAGGCATTGCTGGGTGAACGAGAACTGGTGGTGCAACCGTTGGACCAGCGTCTTGGCAAGATCAAAGATGTGGCCGCTGGAGCTGTGATGGAAGACGGTTCTCCTGTACTAATCCTCGATACTGAGGATTTAATGCGCTCGCTTGAGAAACTAATTGGGGCAGGCGAGTTGAATAGCATTCAAAACAGCACAATTGAGATTGAAAACAAACGAATTAAACGCATTCTGGCAGTAGATGACTCCATGACCGTGCTGGAAGTGGAACGCAGACTACTGATGAATCATGGTTACTTTGCGGATATAGCAGTGGACGGGATGGACGGTTGGAACGCGGTGCGCAATGGAGATTACGATCTGGTGATCACGGATGTGGACATGCCCCGAATGGATGGCATTGAACTGGCCACTCTCATCAAGAAAGATCCGCTGCTAAAATCCATACCAGTAATGATTGTCTCCTATAAGGATCGCGAAGAGGACCGGCTGCGCGGTTTGGAGGCTGGTGCTGATTATTACCTGACCAAGGGCAGTTTTCATGATAAGACTTTGATTCATGCAGTGGTGGATTTGATAGGCAAGGCTGAAGAATGAGAATTGGAGTTGTTAACGACATGACGATGGCCGTTGAAGCCATTCGACGAGTGGTCATCAGCACTCCCGGGCACGAACTGGCCTGGGTCGCGCAGGATGGCCTGGAAGCAGTCGCGCTTTGCTCGCAAGACCGGCCCGACCTGGTGCTGATGGACCTGATCATGCCACAGATGGATGGCATTGAGGCCACCCGCAGGATCATGCAGAAGAGCCCCTGCCCCATCCTGATCGTGACGGCGGACGTGGATAGGAATTCCGCCAAGGTGTTTCAAGCCATGGGAGCCGGAGCGCTGGATGCGATTGATACGCCCACGCTGGGAAACGATGGTGGAACAGGCGGATTACTGGCGAAGATGCAAACGATCAACCGTCTCGTAGCAAGGAGTAAATTATCCTTGAACGCCCCAGGCGAATCCATCGCAGAGCAGGCATTTCCGCTGATAGCCATCGGAGCTTCTGCCGGAGGCCCCTCCGCCCTGGCCAACATCCTGTCAGAATTTCCGGCGCACTTTCCAGCGGCGGTAGTGATAGTTCAGCATACGGATTTTCACTTTGCTGCTGGCTTGGCAGACTGGTTAAAATCCCAGACCAAAATGAAATTGCGTCTGGCCAGAGATGGTGATGCACCGACACTGGGAACGATTTTGCTCGCGGGCTCGGAAAATCATCTCGTCTTTGTTAGCCCCGGAAAACTTGGCTATGTTGCCTCTCCCCACACCACCGCCTTCAGACCATCCATCGACATCTTCTTTCATAGTATCCAACATTCAGGGTCGAGAGAAGTTATGGGTGTGCTGTTGACGGGCATGGGACGAGATGGCGCTGAGGGTTTGAAGTCGCTTCGCGACGCCGGTCATTTTACCATTGCACAAGATCGTGCAACCAGTGCGATCTATGGAATGCCAAAGGCCGCGCTGGGATTGAAGGCAGCCTCGGAGGTTTTACCGATCGACCAGATTGGGCCAAGGCTTCGACGAAGGGTGAATGAAAGGTCAACCATTCATGGAAACGTCTGAATTCAACAGAGCCGTTTCTGAAGCGGCAGGTGCCCTGGACCACCTGCCAGGCTATCATTTCAGGGTCCTATTGGTCGATGATCAGGCCATGGTGGGCGAAGCCATTCGACGGGTGCTGGTTGATGAACCTGACATGGACTTTCACTATTGTGCCGATCCCAACGAAGCTCTTGAGCTGGCCCAACAAATCAAGCCCACCGTAATTTTACAGGATTTGGTTATGCCGGGAGTGGATGGACTTACACTGGTAAGCCGTTTTCGCTCTCATCCAGCGACGAGGGAAACACCGATCATTGTGCTCTCCACTACTGACAATCCCGAGGTCAAGGGGGAAGCATTCGCAATGGGTGCAAACGACTATTTGGTCAAGCTCCCGGACAAGATCGAACTCATTGCGCGCCTGCGATACCATTCCAAAGCCTTTCTGGGACAGCTCCAGCGCGATGAAGCCTATCAGGCTTTGAGAGAAAGCCAGAAGCAACTTGTGGAAAAGAATGCCTCCCTGGTGGCGTTAAATCAAAAATTGGAGGAAGCTACGCTGGCAAAATCCGAGTTTCTGGCGAACATGAGCCATGAGGTTCGCACCCCGATGAATGGTGTGATTGGCATGACCGCGTTGCTGCTGGATACGGAACTCACCGACGAACAGAGGGAATACGTTGAAGCCACTCGCAGCAGTGCCGATGCGATGCTCACAATCATCAACGACATCCTGGATTTTTCAAAAATTGAATCCGGCAAATTGGACTTGGAAAGCCATCCGTTCGAGCTGCACACCTGCATTGAAGAGGCCCTTGATCTGCTTGCACCCAAAGCGGCTGAAAAAGACCTCGACCTGGCCTACTCAGTTGATGATGCCATACCGAAAATCCTGGTGGGCGATGTTACACGTTTGCGGCAAATTCTGGTGAACCTGATTGGCAATGCAGTCAAGTTCACAAATGAGGGGGAAGTCTTCATCCAGGTCAAACCAGCGCCAAAACACTTCAATGATCGGGATAGATCTGCGTCTTCAATTACTGGTCCAGATATGTGGATGCTACAGTTTTCCGTACGCGATACCGGGGTGGGTATTCCAATCGATAAACAACACAGGCTGTTCAAATCGTTCCAGCAGGTCGATGCGTCCACCACGAGACATTACGGCGGTACGGGATTGGGACTTGCCATTTGCAAAAAACTTTCTGAATTGATGGGTGGCGACATCCAGGTGGAGAGCGATGCCGGGAAGGGATCAACCTTCCACTTTACCATCCAGGCGCGGGCGACAGCCTCGGTCATCCCTCCTGCCTGGCAGCAAATTCAGCCTCAGCTCGCTGGAAAGCGGGTGCTCATCGTTGAGGACAATGCCACCAATCGGCAGATTTTGAGCCACCGTTGCCGTCAATGGGGGATGCTGCCGGACGAGGCCGCGAACGCCGAAAAGGCGCTGGAGATGGTCGCGAATCAGAAATACTACGATGCAGCCATTCTAGACGTTCAGCTGCCTGGCTTCGATGGTATCAAACTGGCCCAGGCAATTCGACAGCGGTTGAATGGAAATTCCATTTCCTTATTGCTCCTATCCTCCGTGCGATTGCGCAGCGATGATACTCGTGCGGCCGAATTGGGGATCACTATTTTTGTTCACAAACCGATTCGACCTTCACAACTGCTGCAGGCCCTGTACCGGGGCTTAAGCCTGCAAATTCAGCGAGAGAAGAAAGCGCCTGCCCTGCCCTGCATGGATTCGAGTTTTGCCAACCGCTTTCCCCTGCGCATTTTGCTGGCCGACGACAATCCAATCAACCAGAAAGTAGGTCTCAACGTACTGCGAAGGCTCGGTTACCGGGCAGACGTTGCCAACAACGGATTGGAAGTGCTCAGGGCATTGGATCGACAACCTTACGACATAATCCTTTTGGACGTGCAGATGCCCGAATTGGATGGTTTTGAAACCACAAGCTCCATTCGCGAACGATGGCCCCTGGGCAAACGTCCCCGCGTCGTTGCCATGACTGGCAACGCACTGTTGGGCGATCGGGAAAAATGTTTGGATGCCGGAATGGATGATTACATCTCCAAACCTATTCGCATCGGTGAATTGCAATCGGCACTCGAGCGCTGGGCAAAAATCAGTGGCAAGCAATTCGATACGGCGTTTTTCGCCAACAACACCACCTTCAACGCTGGTCTGCTCGATCAATCTTTGATCAGCGAACTTCGCGAATTGGCGCCTGCAAACGGAGGAGACACCATGCTTGAAGAGATTATCGATTTGTTCCTGGAAAGCGCGCCCATCCGGATTGGTCAGATCAATCAATTCTTAAGCGATCCTCACAAAATGGCCTTCCATGCCCAGGCCTTAAAGAGCATGAGCCTTAACCTGGGCGCCACTAAAATGGCCACTTTATGCCAGAAGCTTGAGGAGTTGGCCCATACTGGAAATGAAGAAGGGGTCTCGAGGCTCTCGAGCGAGTTGGAAAAGGCCTTCCGATTTACCCAGACCGAACTCGCCTTTTTGAGGGCCAAGAAGCATTAGAGATTTCTGTTTCCTTCCACAACTACCATACACAACTATGCCTAACATACCAGACCGTTTACGATTGGGAGACACCGTAGCCTTGATCGCTCCAGCAAGCGCACCGCCTGATCCAAAATCCATTGATGAATCTCTTGCCGTCATCGAGAAGTTTGGGTTTAAACCAAAGCTTTCAAGGCACGCGCGGAAGCGTTGGGGTTTTCTGGCCGGATCAGACCGGGAGAGAGCTTCCGATCTGATGGAGGCTTTTGGCGATCGCCGGGTGAAAGGAATCTTCTGTGTTCGTGGAGGTTATGGAACGCCAAGGCTGCTGCCGCTGCTCGATTACCAAAAGATTCGAGAGAATCCGAAGGTGTTTGTGGGCTATAGCGATATAACTGCTCTCCACTGCGCATTTTTAAAGAAATCGAACCTGCTCTCCTTTCATGGCCCGATGTTTGCCTCGGATTTTATCAAGAAGAATTATCCAGACTTCTCATGTGAAAGATTTTTGAAGATTTTGACGGAACCGGAATTCCCTGGAAGCATCTGTCAAGATTACACGCACGACACCGTCTCCATACTACGCCGAGGCAAAGTCTCCGGTGAACTCATCGGCGGCAATATCTCGCTGCTCTGCTCATCTTTGGGCACGCCATATCAACCCTCCTTTCGAGGCAAGATACTTTTCTTCGAAGATTTGGACGAAGTTCCCTATCGTTACGATCGGCTCCTTACTCAACTCAGCAACGCCGGTTTACTTCAACAGGTCGCCGGGATTGCAGTGGGCATTTGCGTAGGGGCAATAGATCCCAAGGCGAAAAAAATGAAGGAATATCGTCAAACCTTCGAGGACGTATTGAAAGAGAGACTGTCGGGTCTAAAAGTTCCATTGGTCTGCGGTCTGCCGTTTGGACATACGCCGTATAACACCACTATTCCGGTTGGCGGACGAGCGACTCTGGATGCCAACAAAGGTGATCTGATTCTCGAGGGCCCGGTGGTGCGGTAAGTGGAATAGTTGTAATGTCAGCCAAAATAAACCATCAGCCTGAGCTTCCACCTCCAGTTTCCGAATCCGATGACAACTTGATTATGAATGCCATGAGTTATCGCGCGCCCAAAACGGAGGTTCGGGAAAGTTCGATTCACGGCAAAGGATTGTTTGCGAAAGAAGTGATCGCAATGGGAGAGATTGTTGCCGTCAAGGGAGGCCATATTTTCACAGGACACGAATGGAAAATCCTGGAGCAACAACTTGGACCCGCAGAGATCCAAATCACGGAAGGTCTTTTCATTGCCCCTGCTGCACAGGAACAACGGGATGGCTGCATGCTTTATACCAACCATTCCTGCGATCCGAATATCGCGATTCAAGGCCAGATTGTTTTTGTTGCGATGCGGGATATTGCGCCGGGCGAAGAATTGACGCACGACTGGGCCACCACGGATGACCTTGAGTATGTCATGGAATGCAAGTGCGGGCGTCCGAACTGCCGGGGCACCATCACCGGGAAGGACTGGATGAATAAGAAACTGCAGGAGAAATACAAAGGATGGTTCTGCTGGTTCATCCAGAGGAAGATTGACGCGTTGTGACGGACGGCCCTTTCGCCTGTTTGAATGCAAACGCCTAAAAAGTCGATCAAGAAACATGTCTGGATAACTCAGAGTGAAGAGAAGGCACGACTGGGCTTCTGCGCCGGGACTCATTCATGGATTGTGTTGCTTCTCTTCACCTACCGTGGTGAGCGGGCCATGCCTGAACAAATGGTTGTCTCATCCGGCAAGGTGAGTATCTGCTCCCGGTTATTGCGCAAGGCATCGTCATACGAGATCAAGCCTCCACCTTTTGCGCGAGTTGTTCGTCACTGAGCTTCAGACCGCGTTGTGCCTTTCCGATGACGTCATTGAAGCTGTCTTACAGAGGGATCATAGTACTAACAATCCGTATTACACTTTCTTCCAGCTTGAAAAGGAATTTAAGCCTTCCAAAAACCTGGGGATTGGGGTGAGTTCCTCCGTTGATGAGCAGACATTCAGGATGGACGATGCATTCATGAATGATTGGAACAACTCAGAATGGTTCGGCACATGGTTAATTTTGGCGCGTAACAGGGTGGATCAAATAACGAATTTCCCCGACGAGCCAACAAACATCGCCAACTTGAGCCACCGCTCTGTGGATCAACAATCACTGGACAATAAAATCATCCTTCCCTGGAACATGACTGATTTGTTCAATGGCACTGTATTTTAAATACACCATTACATTTCCCTGATTTCCAAAATTTTAACTGCCTTTTTCGCGGTCGAGAAATCAACTTCGATTTGTTCATTCAAAGCTTGTTCTCTCGCTTGTTTGAGATTCCTGGCCTCGATTTCATGGGTTGTATTCACGGTGGCTGTCCATTGGAGCACCACAGAGAAATGCTTTTTCGGCCTTGATGGCCTGGTATCGTTTTTCCTGTCAGTCTTGGTGAAACTGCTGATGCTTGCTTCGGCTTCAGGCTGATTTACCAATTCGTATTTGATGCCGTTCACTTCCATTCCAGAAAATCGATTTAGAGATTTCGGGAAGACCAAATACGAGGCATTTTTCTCCTTCAGAAAACCGATAATACCGATATCCTTGCCCGTCCCCACGTTTTGCTGCTCCACTGTCAGCACGCGGTTCTGGCGAACAGCAGACATGAATCGCTTGTCGTCAGAAGGATCAGTCCACAGGGTGACAGGCTCAGGTCTTCCGCATGCTTTCACCAACGCAGAGAAATGCACCGAACTCCGATTCGCCCTTTTCATGAACAGTTCAACATACGACGATCCCGCGTACATTCAACATGGAGAGGTAAAAATACTTGATAATCTTTGAGGCATGAAGGTTGCGATGAACAGATTCCTATTCCATCTTTAAGTAGCACTGCCATTAAAGGCAGGCGTAACAACAGGATGGTTATGGCAGGAAATAAAGGAAAGCCAAGCGGTTTCGTTGCCGAAACAAAAGTGGGTCCCGGAGCTCATAGCAGGATCAGAGAAAAGCCCTCCACCCCAGGAGCCGGCAAAAGGCCAAATTACGAGCCGGAATTTCATCCCGCCGGAGTAGGCGGGCCGGAGCAAAATGCGGGCGGGCCGGAGCACCACGGCGCCAATGCTGACGAAGACCATAACCCTTGATTAAAAGATTCTCCACCCCCATCAACATATGGCTCTCAATGAAGTAAAAAAGGAACTCAAGAAGGTCAAAGCCAAAATCGTCCCCGGCACTCCCAAACCGCGTCCCCGGCCTGAGGAACCGAGATCGAAGGAGTTGCCATTCGATGCCGAAGTTCCGGGGGATCGAGGAGACCGGGAAAAAAAGAGTTTAACTCAGGGCAGTGAATAGAGGTGCCTTTGATCATTACCGGTAGTAGTTAAAGTTAATTGGCATCAACTCCTTTTTGGGGAGTGATCTATGCCGATTCAGTGAAGCAGTATTTGGATGATAACATAAGAACGTTGCCTATTCTGCTGCCGTTGATTTCAGATTCACTCCTCAATCCTGCTGACAAGCATATCACGCGCGGCTTCACACGATGTGAGGGCAGTGTATTTTGTTGTCCGAGTGGTGATGAGCACACTGTCAACATGAATCCTCCGTGCCATTTGAAGACTGTTGTTTAGCCATCAGCTCAGATATAGGATCACTCCAATGAAACTTGATGAAGTTCAGAAAGCTGCCCAGGAACAGTTCGCAAGGCAAAGCCATCGCTATGGCCAGGGACATATTCTGGAACAAGTGGAGGATGTACGAAGTGCCTTGGAAAGTGTAAATCTGCCAGTAAAAGCTAAGGTTTTGGATGTAGCAACAGGTGGAGGCCATACTGGATTGCTCCTGGCAAGCCTGGGGCATGAGGTCATGCTCGCTGATATTGCACAACCCATGTTGGATCGGGCAGCGAGGACAGCACTTGAACGAGGCTTTTCAGTTTCGACAAAGCAACATGCCGCCGAACAGCTTCCTTATCCTGAAGAGGAATTCGACCTGGTAACCTGCCGCGTGGCAGCCCACCATTTCAGTTCCCCTGAAAATTTCATTCGTGAGACTGCGCGGGTGTTGAAACCGAAGGGTTATCTTCTGCTCATCGACGGCTCGGTCCAGGATAATGCCCAGGAAGCTGAACAATGGTTGCACCAAGTGGAAAAGCTGCGTGATCCCAGCCATCATCGCTTTTTGACTCCGTCAGCATGGAGCAAGCTTTGCGAAGCAAACGGACTAATCGTGAAAAAGATTACGATGACACCTTTCAAGCAACCTGATCTTAATTGGTATTTTGAAACGGCCGCAACCGCCCCTGCAAATCGCGCAAAAGTTTTGGAACTTATTGCCAATGCCCCGGAATCGGCGAGGACTTTATTCGGGCTCGCAGAAGAGGATGGTAGGATTGTTTGGTGGTGGCAACGGCTGTCATTGGTTGCTCAAAAAAATTAAAGAGCGATGTGGTCTGGTCTGAGTTTCTCGGGCCGGACAGTATTTCTCACTGGGTTGGCGCGTTGTTCACACCAGCGTTAGGACTTTCGGCTGGTTCAGCCGCAGTTTGTGTTCCCATGAGAACACTCGCAATTTTGGGACTGGTTGCCGCATCGTTGCCAAAGAGCGACAGTTTGTATTGCAAACTTACGCCGGGAGATTCCAACATGAATGGCTCATTGAGCTGATCGGGATTCACCTCGGTCCAGGTTGACCAATTGCCATCGGCCGAGCGGGTGCGAAAGGCAAACATGAGAGAACCCCCGTCTGGAATCGTTGCCTGATAATTGGGAAACACCCTGTCGATCGGCGCCGGAAGATCTTGAGGAAGAGAATGGAAGATGCCAAAAAGTTTGTAGTTGCTTTGAAAAGTTGTTGGAGTTGCATCATCACCCAACTGCATGAGCCCGTTACTGAGAATCACATTGTTCGTCTCACCTTTGGCAAAATCAGCAGCAGTATTGGTGATGACTGTGCTCACTGGCTGTTTTTGCGCGACTGCCACTACTTCCGTAGCCGGCGTTGGCGTCGGCGTCGCGACAACTGGAGTCAGTTCCCCGGATTCGGGGGCGCCGTTCTGTCGAGATGATTTGTGCTTAACCGGATTAACCCGCTCATTCAGCTCCGGGGTCGCCTCCTGTATGTTGACCTGCTTCGCGCTCTCAGGCTGCCGTTTGGAAAAATATTTGAAGCCAACCACGAAGCCGAGGATCAAAACCAGAACGGAGATTTTTTTCATACCATCCTACTTTACAAATTCCGGCGAGATTTTCCAAGACATCAAACCTTTAGCAGCGGACGCGAACGTAACACCTCGATTTGGTTGAAGCTGTCCAAATGTCCGGGGAACGATGCTCGTCTGACACGGTTGGCAGGCTTTCATACGTCTGCGATAAGGGAAACAGAATTGGCCGTGAGAAGAAGTTGTTCCCACGGCCATGATGTGCATAAGAATTAATCTGCTTCAGATACTATTGTTTAACCCATTTGACAGCATCAGCCACAACTACAGATCCCGCGGTGGTCCAACAGGAGAGTTTCACCGTATTGGCACCTGAGTTCATTGAAAATGTGCCCTGCTTGACCCATTGTCCACCAGTGAGCTGTTGATTGACCTGGACAGTAGAAGTGCCACTGGAGGTGCTGATGATGAAAGGAGCCGTGGTAGAGCGGTTGGAGCCTTCCGGGTACCATACATAAACTGCGTAGGAACCGCCAACTGCGAGATTAACAGTCCAAGTGGCCTCATCGCTGACGGCTTGTGTGGAATGATACCGATAGTTGCTCCCGTATTTATCCACCGAGGAGGTTCCGGTAGCCCAATTGGCGGAAGCGGAGAACCCGGAACTGGTGTTGTCCACTATATAGGTAGTGGGCGTCGGGGCCTGCCAATTATAGGTAACCTGCACCCAATCATTGCCTGTCATGCCAAGATCATCCCAGAAAGTTCCGTCTGCCAGATCGATTCCTGCAGGATTAAGGACTGTTCGGCCGAATTCATCGAGCCCGCCATTGAAGTTATTTTGAAAGGCAGCCTGGGATTCAGGAAGCCCCTGAGCCAGACTGGTAAATTCCGCGCGCGGCACATGCCAGTAATTGTCCTTCGTATTCCATGGCCCCACATCGTAGATCGGTACATTTAGAACCCGCTTGCCAGTGGCGGGACAATAAATATTGACCGTATAAGTTGAGCATCCGCTGCAATCAGTTACTGTGCCGGAAGGGAGGGCAACAAAATGATCATGCGTCTGGATCACATGGCCGCTGGCAGTTTTACCTCCGACCAGTCCTTCGCGCGTCGCGAAAACTGTATAGGTAACCTGGGCCGAAGCAGTCCCCACGGCAGCAGCCATGCCCAGGGCAAGCAAGCCAAGGCTTAAATATTTGCAAATACCAGTCTGAGGAGCATGTGCGTTTTTTTGATTTGTTTTCATTCTGATTTGGGTTGAGTTAGGTCGATCTGATTACAGCAATGTTTTGTTTATCAGGTTGACATGAGGCGCACTTAGGATTGCTTACCCACTGGAAATTTTAAATGGCATGAAGATGTGATTTTTGGATAGAGATCGGAAAATGATTCAAAATATCGCAAAAGCATTTAGTGTCTGATAATGTGACAGGTGTCATGCTACATGGAACACATTCATTGAAATCCTCCGGACCAAGAGGCTCGTTCCTGCTTGGCAATCTGACGCAATTTGGTCAAGACCCACTTGGGTTTCTTGAATTTTGCGCTCGAGAGCACGGGGATTTTGTTGCTCTGCGTTTTATCAACCGTCCCGTTTATATTCTTAATTCGCCTGAACACATTGACTTTGTTCTGGCTTCGCACTCACGCATTTTTCGGAAGACGCTTGGTTACCGCACTCCATTCATGCGACGACTTTTTGGGCAGGGATTGCTTACGAGTGAAGGTGAATTTTGGATGCGGCAACGCAAGCTGGCGCAACCTGCATTTCATCGCGATCGTATTGCCAGTCATGCGGAGGTGATTGTGGCATTTACGCGTCGCATGACTGCATCCTGGAGAGGAGGAGAAACCCGCGATATCCATCTGGATATGATGCGACTGACAACGGAAGTTGTAACGAAGACGCTTTTTAACTCGGCTGTGCCAAAGGAAATAAATGAGTTGGGTGAAGCTTCGGCAGTGGTGATGGAACGTTTCACCAAGCAGTGGCAATGGTACAGAATTCTTTTTAACCTGCTGCCCGAATCCATCACACAACCCCGGTATGAACAGGTGATGCGCCGGTTGGATGCGTTTATTTACGGCTTGATTGCTGAGCATCGTGCCAGCGGACGGGATGAAGGAGACTTGCTCTCAATGTTACTGCGTGCCCGAGGTGAGGATGGAAGTCAGATGACGGATCAACAGCTCCGTGATGAGCTTACCACTCTTATGGTCGCTGGTTTGGATACGACTGCGTTGGCGCTTTCATGGGCCTGCTATCTGTTATCGCAAAACCCGGATGTTCAGAAGAAGCTTGAAAACGAAATCGACGCCACGCTCGGTAATCGCGCAGCCAATATAGCCGATCTGCCACGACTGCCTTATACGGAGATGGTGATTAAAGAGACGATGCGGCTCTATCCGTCCGCATGGATCATAGGCCGGGAGGCCATTCAAGACTTCGAGCTTGCCGGGCATGCCATCAAAGCCGGCAGCTCCATGTTACTCAGCCAATGGCTGAAGCATCGGGATGAACGTTACTTCAAGAGCGCTGAGAAATTCGTGCCGGAACGTTGGGGCAGCGAGGAAACAAACACTCTTCCCAAATTCGCCTATTTCCCTTTCGGTGGCGGACCGCGGGTCTGCGTTGGAAGTTCCTTTGCAATGATGGAAGCCATCCTGGCGCTGGCGACCATCACGCAACAATTCAGACTGACTGCCCAACCGAATTATGTAATCAAACCCTTTGCTGCCATCACGCTTCAGCCGCTGGGCGGAGTGAATCTCAAGGTTGAAAAACGGGAGCGCGCTTGAGTTCAGCTATTTCTCCTTTTGAAATGCCAACTCACCGTCCTGCGCCTCCACTTTGATCCGGTCACCTGATTTGAACTCACCTTCAAGTATCTTCATGGCCAGAGGATCCAGCAACAATTCCTGGATGGTCCGTTTCAACGGACGTGCGCCAAACAGCGGATCATAGCCTTCCTTAGCGATCAGTTGCTTCGCGGACTTGTCCACGTCCAGTTGCAGTTTATGTTGTTCCAAGCGTTTGCCCAGCCGATTCAACTGGATGTCCACGATATGCGAAAGTTGCTCTTCATTCAGGCTGTGGAAAATAATAACGTCATCCACGCGATTCAAAAACTCCGGCCGGAAATGCGCTTTCAATTCCATGCGGACGAGCTGTTCCATTTCCGCATGTCCTTTGGCGGACATTTTGCCGGAACCATAAAACTCCTGGATAATCGGCGAGCCAATGTTGCTCGTCATGATGATAATGGTGTTCTTGAAATCCACCGTCCTCCCCTGCCCGTCCGTCAGGCGGCCATCATCCAACACCTGCAGCAATATATTGAACACATCATGATGCGCCTTCTCGATTTCATCGAAAAGCACGACGGAATACGGGCGGCGACGAACGGCTTCGCTAAGTTGCCCGCCTTCTTCATAACCGACGTAACCCGGAGGCGCTCCAACCAATCGCGCCACGGCGTGCTTCTCCATGTATTCACTCATGTCGATGCGCACCATGGCGTTTTCATCGTCAAATAAAAACTCTGCCAGCGCACGCGCCAACTCGGTTTTACCGACACCGGTGGGCCCCAGGAAAATGAATGAGCCAATCGGACGGTTCGGGTCCTGCAGTCCGCTGCGCGAACGGCGTACTGCGTTGGCGACGGCAGCGATGGCTTCGGATTGTCCGATGACTCTTTTCTGCAGACGTTCCTCCATTTTCACCAGTTTTTGGCGCTCGCCTTCCAACATTCGACTGACTGGAATATGTGTCCAGGAAGCGACCACTTGCGCAATGTCCTCCTCGGTGACTTCCTCGTTGAGCAAACGCTTGCCATCCGGTTTTTCATGCAAGGCCTTCTGGGCGGCCGCCAATTTCGCTTGCAGTTCCGGAATTCGGCCATACTGGATTTGCGCCGCCAAATTCAGGTCGCCTGCGCGCTGCGCCTTCTCCTGGTCCATCTTGGCGTTTTCGAGTTGCTCGTTGATGATGCTCACCGCGTTGATGGCGGCCTTTTCATTCTGCCATTCCGCCTTAAGCTTGCTCGACTGCTCTTTCAGTTCGGCCAAATCCTTCTCGATCTTTCTTAACCTTTCGCGTGCCGCTTCATCTTTCTCCTTTCTCAAAGCGGCTTGCTCAATCTCCAACTGCATGATCTGCCGTTCGAGTTTATCGACTTCGGTGGGCATCGAATCCAGCTCCATGCGCAGTCTCGACGCCGCTTCATCCATCAAATCCACGGCCTTGTCGGGCAGAAAGCGATCCGTGATATAGCGATGCGAGAGTGTCGCTGCCGCCACCAACGCTGAGTCCTGAATTCTCACGCCATGATGCACCTCGTAGCGCTCCTTCAATCCACGCAAAATTGCGATTGTCGCTTCCACGCTCGGTTCTTCCACGAAGACCGGTTGGAATCTTCGCTCCAAAGCCGGGTCCTTCTCAATGTGTTTGCGATATTCATCCAACGTCGTCGCGCCGATGCAGCGCAACTCTCCACGCGCCAGTTGAGGTTTCAACATGTTTGCTGCATCCGCCGCTCCCTCGGCGGCGCCCGCGCCGACCAGGGTGTGCAATTCGTCGATGAACAAAATTATTTTCCCTTCGCTCGATGTAATCTCCTTCAGGAACGCCTTCAACCGATCCTCGAATTCGCCGCGATACTTCGCGCCGGCAATCATGGCGCTCAGATCCATCGCTACGAGCTTCTTGTTCTTCAGCGACTCCGGCACATCACCGCTGACGATGCGCCGGGCCAATCCTTCCGCAATCGCCGTCTTGCCCACGCCAGGTTCGCCAATCAATACGGGATTATTCTTTGTGCGTCGGGTCAGCACTTGCATCACCCGACGGATTTCCTCATCTCTGCCAATCACCGGGTCAATTTTTCCGGACCTTGCCAGTGCCGTTAAATCGCGCCCATACTTTTCCAATGCCTGAAATTTATCCTCCGGATTCTGATCGGTCACCCGCTGATTTCCGCGCAATTCCGCCAGGGCCTTCAGCACTGCATCAAATTTAATTCCGTATTTCTGGAAAATCTTTTTCAGTGCGCCATCACCTTCGCTGAGCAGTCCCAACAGCAAATGCTCTGTGCTGACGTATTCATCCTTGAGCTTGCCAGCCTGCGCGTCCGCCGCATCGAGAGCCTTTTTCAAAGCACTGCTGAGAAAGGTATCGCCCGAACTAGTTCCCTGCACCTTCACACGCTTCTGAATCGCCTGCTGCAGGTCCGAAGACAATTGCGCAACAGGAACGCCTAATTTCTCCAGCAATGGGCGCACCAACCCCTCCTCCTGATCGATCAATGCCGTCAACAAATGCTCCCCATCAATCTCCTGATTCTGATGTTGATGAGCAATCTTTTGGGCATCTTGCAACGCCCCCTGAGCTTTCACCGTGAATCGATCCAAGTTCATATATTAAATCCCTATTCCATTTACAAAATCCCTAAGGCCCAAAGCAGTCCCTTAATCCGTTCTAATTGTAATCTCACCCACCGTTAGAGGCAATAGCCTCCAACACACCTGCCTTGTTCATCTCCCAACATTCTTTGCTTTCCCCTCTAATCATTTGGTTAAACAATTGTGAACCGCCATTCATCATCTTTAGCTGCCGATAATTGCCGTCCTCCATTTTCTTCCTTTGAAATTCTTGAATAATCCTTTCCTATTCACGTCCATTCTTCGGCACCCTTTTCGGAGCGTCCAGACACCCGGTTCCAGAGTGCGCCCATTTTTGCGGAGAATCAGAATGCGAAATCGAAAAATAAATTATCTGTCGCCCTGTCGTATCACTGGCTGGGCTTTCACGCTCATCGAACTGCTCGTCGTTATTGCCATCATCGCCATTCTCGCCGGATTGCTTCTCCCCGCGCTTTCCACCGCCAGGGCCAAGGCACGCACGACCCAATGCCTCTCCCAGCTCAAGCAATGCGGTGTCGCCATGCACCTCTATCTACCTGAATTCAACGAACGCTTCTTTTGGACTAATGCCAATGTTGCCCTCGATGGCATGGAAATGTTTGTATGGGCCGGTCGCACCAATGGCAATCTTTACAATGGCCAGGGAGGCATCTTCAATCGCATCGATCGGCCCCTCAATTATTATGGCTTGAACGAAGCAACCGTCACTTGCCCTGCTGACAAGGGGCGTGCCGATACCGGGGCCAATACTTTGTTCCAATGGGTCGGCAACTCTTATATGTTCAACTGCATCGGTTACCCTCCCTTTGATGGCGGACTTGATGGCCAGCCTTCCTCCAGTGTGAATCAACCTTCGCGCACCGTGCTCTTTGCTGATGGCCAAATCATTTATCCGTCGAACCCCAGCGGCTGGCACAAAGAGAAACCTGCCGGCAATGTTTTGCTGGTTGATGGTCACGCGGAATTTCGCACAGCGGTCACCGTCACGAACTTTGTTTGGTGAGTTCCACCCTATAGCTCAGCCCGTTTCGATAAACGAATCCGATTCACTTCTGATTTTTCAGTTCAATATCCTTTCCTTCAAGACGCAGGTTGGTTACCGCCACATTTCTCGTTTTTCGGCCTGATTTCTTAAATATTTTTCATACCCTTCTGCTAAATTGAGTTGTAAGCGGCTAACTTATAGCAGCTTACGCTCTAAAGGATAAATTTTATCAACAAAAGGGGGTTGGACAGCCAATGTCCACCCCCCCTCTGTAGGTT
The DNA here is from genome assembly GCF_000172555.1 of Pedosphaera parvula Ellin514. Taxonomy (NCBI): domain Bacteria; kingdom Pseudomonadati; phylum Verrucomicrobiota; class Pedosphaerae; order Pedosphaerales; family Pedosphaeraceae; genus Pedosphaera; species Pedosphaera parvula. The sequence goes on along the minus strand of NZ_ABOX02000041.1, from coordinate 27,286 downwards.
TGTATCAAGATAACGAAAGACATTTTATGACAAACCAACAAATGGAACTCGAATTGGCAGAAGCGAATAAGTGCCCGCGCGTCATTCAGCGTGAGCGTCGCGCCAACCGCGCCTCCTGGTGGTTTCACCAGATGCACCAACTGGTGGATGGCGCGGTCGAATGGGAACCAGCACCCCGCTTCCAAATGGAAGAGCAAATCTGGCTAACCCAGATTCCCAAGTCCACGCGCAGTAACTAAGCTTTGCTCCCGACTGGTTCCTCACCCTCTCTCGTTTGCCCAAGCGAGAGAGGGTTTGCCTTTACAACGCTTTGTAAAGGTGAAGCGGCCTGAAAGTCGAATACCCAGCTGGGGCGAATGTCTGATTGGTAACTTGAAACTTTTCCAGTTTTACTCGCGAACCGCTCCTTGCTTAGGCTGTTCACCCCATGGACACGCCCACCATGGCCTGTAATAATATCCTTTATGTTGAGAGAAAAAGGGGACGAAAGGCTTTTGCCTTCAAGTGAGGACGAAAAAATTACCGGCGATGACCTGCCTAATGTTGAGGAGCAGATTTCCTGTTCGCAGGCGCTGACCTCCTTCCAACCAGACGAAACCTCTCTGCCATGCGTCAGGTTCTCCCAGCCCTCTTCCCTGGCAGAGGGCGCGGATTGAACCAGGCGCGTACCCGACGATTGTGTTGTTTTCCACCGCTATAGCGATTGAGGTTGATATCCGCTTGGAAGCGCCCCAAATTCCATGCCGAATGCCGAAAGAAATTTCCGAATGGCAGGAGGGATTTGGATTTGAGGCGGCGTTGCCGGCCTTGCCTCAAATCAAAAGCACCCTGCGCCCAATGACTAATAAAGTTTTCATTCCCAAGGCCATGGTTTTTCAGTCTCCATTTTCCTCAATTTTTTCCTTCGTTCATTCCGGTTCTTTTCCCCGTTTCGGAAATTAATTTTGGCATCTGGTATAACCTCGTCGGTGATTCTACTCGTCCCATTGAGCCCATCCGCGGACGCGGTCCACAACCTAAACTCTCGCCAATCCGCCTTTCACAAATTATCCTCGATCTTCAAAATGCTTCCAAACTTCAAATGGCCCAAACCGGAAGATGCAAGAGATGATAAACTCATCCGTGATATCATCAACCATAAGTGCCAGATCATTTCCATCCCTGAAGATAAACACGGTCCGGCCTATTCCTTTTCCGTCGGACTTTATCTCCACTTTATGCATCCGGAAATCGTGATCTTCAGCTTGCAGCCTAAAACCGCGGCGATCACCATAAACAACATCTGCCGTTTAATTCAGCAAGGAAGACGTTTTCAACACGGCGATACAGTGCATGATCTCTTCGACACGGTTGATGTTGCCATGATCGATGTCGATCGAAGGTGTTACGGTTACTTTCTCGGGACCGCTCTCTGGTTTTACCGCAGCATCAACGAAGAGTTTCCCACGTTGCAACTCGTATGGCCCGACAAACATGGAAACCTTCCATGGGATGAAACAGTTAATCCGCAAGTGAAGCAAATGCAGCCACTTTTAGGCACATTCAGACACCCTTAAACTGCGAGCATCAGCCATGAATTCATCAACCCCAAATAACCTCCTCTGGTGGGCCATTCCCAATCTGCTCGCAGGCATGCCCATGCCGTTCATTCATCCCGAACGTCGCATGAATCACGGCGGACCATTGTCGGCATTTGAGGACGACTTGCCACTCCTCCACTCCGCAGGCATACGCGCGGTTGTCTCGCTCATTAACCTGACTTCTGATTCCTCGGTCTACGCATCCGCTGGATTTGCTTTTATTTGCCTGCCCGTTCCTGATGGGTTTCCTCCCACACACGAACAGGCTGCTGAATTTGTCCGCTACGTCAACGAGCAACATTCACAAAACCATCCTGTCGCCGTGCACTGTGAAGCCGGCCTTGGCCGCACCGGCACCCTTCTCGGCGCCTACCTCATCTCGCATGGCGCCTCAGCCCAGTCCGCAATCACCACTATCCGCTCGGTCGAAAGGGTTGCCATTGAAACTCAGCGCCAAATCCAATTTCTTGAACAATTTGAACAAAATGCTTCGCTTTAATTTGTCTGCTTTATAACCTTTCTCTATTGATTGTTTGGCAAACAAATTATGTTCGTTAGATCGCCTATGCATCTCCATCTCATCGGTATTAACCCAGCCCTTGTAAACGCCTGGTTTGATGCCTTCGCAGACTTTCCGGAAGTTGAAATTCAACATGGTGATCTCTTGAACGTCGCTCACGGCTGCATCGTCTCGCCTGCGAACAGTTACGGTTTTATGGATGGTGGTATCGATGCCGCATACAGAGATTTCTTTGGTCTGGAAATTGAGAAAACCGTGCAAGCAGCCATTGCTGTTCGTCCTGAAGGGCTTCTCCCGGTCGGTGCCTGCATCATTGTCCCAACCGGCAATCCGCGCATTCCGCATCTGATTGTTGCGCCCACAATGGTGATGCCGGAAATGGTAGAGAGCCTGAACTGCCAACGCGCCATGCGCGCCGTCCTTCGCATCGCACGCCAACATCCTGACCTTTGTTCGCATATCTACTGTCCAGGTCTGGCCACAGGCGTCGGAAGGGTACCGCCGGAAATCGCGGCGTTGGAAATGGCACAAGCCTATCGAGATTGGAAAGCCTTGGCAGAGTGAGTCGTTTGCGCGGGTGGGAGCGCCGATGGTACCGATTGCTGTCCCCGGAATGGGCGGGTGATCCCGGAGGTTGTGGTAGGATTGGGTGGTAGGCCCGCGTACGCGGATGAGACGAAAATTCATATTGGATCGCGGGCCAGTTCAGTGCGGCGCGCACGGAGTGACGCGGCCCTACCCACAGCAACAATCGCACATCTCCTGCGCAACCGGCCAGGCGGTTGCGCGGAAAATTGATTGAGTCTTAATTTAATACCAAGTGCCACCCAGGCTGGTCCAACTGGACCAAGTGGTGCTGTTGATCGCGGTCTGGTTGGCGGTGTCCATCGCGCCGTTGGCGATGTTTAAGAACACTTGCAGCGTTCCGCTGTTGTTGACGCCGACACAAGGCCGGATGGTTTGCGTAAAACTGCCGTTGAGATTCTGCCAACCGGACCAGTTGTATTTCCCATATGTTCCCGCGTTGTAATTGGCGATGGTCTGGTTCAGGGTGGCCGTGGGGTCCAGGTTGAAGTCGGGCGATGGCGTCCAACCGGCACCCACTCCGTATTCAGGGCCATACATATACGCGAAGCCGGTTTGAGGTTGACTGCTCTGGGAGGGATCATTGATGAACTGCGGTCCAAACGGAGTGGTGGTTTTACCATCAAGCATAGCCTGGGAATTAGCTCCGCCCGAATAGGCGATTAAATCACCGACGGCCACGTATGAACCGACCGAGAGAGCCGGGTTAACGGCACCCAAATGCAGATAGGCAAAATACGCGGCGTTGGCGGGTTGATCCACTTGGATGCCAATTTCCCAACCCCATGACGGTGTATCAATGCTGGATACCGTGCCGCTAACAATGGATGTAATGGGAGTGTCGAGCGGAGTCTGCACATCTTCATCATGCGCGCCGCCATATTGCACGTCATAGTTCGGATTGCCGAATGGCACGCAGATCGGATACTTGAACCAAGGGGACGAACCGGTGGGGAATGTGGAGAAACCGGTTTGGTAATTATGATACACATTGCCAGTGTTGCCGACGAGGAACAATTCGAGGGCGCCATTTTGATCGGCGACCACTACCGGCTTGACCAGGGTGTTCCAACTTCCGCCCAAACTGTTCCAAGCGGTCCATACGGTATGGGTGTTCTGGCCCGTCTGGCTCTTTGTATAAGCGACCCCATCGGTGCCAATGGTGAAGACCTCAATTGTTCCATTGTGATTACGGGCAGCGGCGACGCGGACGGTTTGCGAGATTGCGCCGCTCAGATCATTCCAGCCGTGCCAGCTGGTGCTGTTGGCCGAGGTTTGCCAGTTGTTGTAGAGATTGCCGGTGTTGCCGACCATGAATATTTCCAGTTCGCCATTCGCATCGTTTGCAATCGCGATGTCATTGTCCTGCGACCAGCTTCCGCCCAGGCTGGACCATCCGCTCCAGGTGCCGTTGGGAGTGTTTTGGTGACTCTCATAAAGAACGCCATCAGTACCGACGACGAAGAGATCGAGCACTCCATTGGCCCACTTGCCAACCGCGAGCTTGGCTGTCGTGCTGACATGCGAACTGAAGGTGTTGAAGGTGGACCAATTGGAAGCGGCACTGCTGCCGGCGGTCTTTTGCCAGATATGGTTGATCGTGCCGTCCGTGCCGACGACGAAGACTTCCAAACGGCCATCCGCATTGACGCCGACCGCTGGAATTGAATAGGGATTCCAAGTGTTGCCAGAGCCCATGGCAACCCAGCCGGACCACGAACCGCCAGGAGAGGTCTGATAATTTTGATAGAGTGTTCCGGCGGTGCCGACGCCTATGGCAAACACGGTCAAGCGGCCATCGGAAGTGCGGGCCGTGCAGGGATTGATGTGGCTGACAAGTGTGGCGTCCGCGCGCTGCGAGGCGCCAAGCCAGGTCGCTGCGATGATGCCAACGGATAAAAGCCGGACGGCTTTTTTTATGAATCCATTGTCTTTATTGATTGCGGTCTTCATTGATTTGCCTTTTCGATTTTTTCAGTTTATGGGTTTGTTTCAAAACCACGGGGTACTGCCAGTTCGATCCGCTGGTGAGAAAGGTGGGTCATGGTCCTGCCGATTATGCCGGGAGAGTCGCATTCGACTTCGTCCGAGCACAAAATTTGTGACTGAGCCTAACTAGACATTGGGGAAACCAATGCAACGAGAGTCAATCTGAGGTTCGAGAATCCAGACGTCTTTGTGAATGTGCTACAACTGGTGTGAAGTAGCCGGAAATTACTGTGATATCCAGACTCTGTCAAATCGCGATCAGCGTCGATTTCGAATGAAATCAATAGAACGATTCATTATCTCACCGCCGAATTTGCAGGCAATTTCATGTTGACGCCATTCTCTCTCATCAGCACCCTGACGAAAAGAGTGCGTCGGTGATCTTGCTCGATTTATGAAAAACTTTTTCCTTGGTTTCGCTGCTGGTGTCGCCTGCACCTTTATTCTCGGCGTTGCGAGTGTCATGCTCCTGGGATTTGGCCTGAAAAAGTACGCGGCTGGACACTCCTTCACCATGCCAGCCACGGCAACTGCGGGCGGGCTGAAAGTGACATTGGGAGGCAAACTTCGGGGCAAGGTCGAGTTTATGCGCGGCAACGATAAGTTTGTTTTTGAACCTCCCCAGGGTCATGCCTGCGCCAGTCCCCTTATCAATAGCAACGGTCGCGTGGTTTACCTGATTGTGCAAAAGCCCACCACACCCGGGTTAAGCGATTACTCCTCGCTGGTGCGATTCGATATTCCGGACAAACCTGCGCCTTTGGGCACACTGGTTCCGCATCCACTCCTGACCGCCAGGGAGCTGGAGGATTTAAATAATGGAAAGAAGTCCTCTGTTCACCATTTGGATTGCATCTCTGAGGATGACAATCGCATCCTGATGACGGTATCGACCGACGATGGCAGCGGCAGTTCGCGCAACGCGCTGCTTTCACCGGGGCATCCATTTTGGTTGAACCTCAATTCGCTAAAGCTCGAACCAGTAAAATATTGAAAATGGACTATCACCTCGCTCAAGTGAACATCGCCCGGATGCGAACCGCTCCCAGCGACCCTGTGATGTCCAAACTTGTCGACCGCATCGATGAGATGAATCAGCTTGCTGAAAATAGTTCCGGCTTCGTCTGGCGACTGCCCGGCGCACAGGCGACTCCCGAGGCACTACGCGTGTTGAAAACCTATTTCACCCCGTTTGAACCCGAGCGGCTTTTCTACAACATGTCGGTTTGGGAAACTGTCGAAGATTTGAAGAATTACGTTTACCGCACCAATCACATCGAGATGCTCCGTGAACAGCAAGCCTGGATGACACACTTCGAGAAGCCACAACTTGCGCTCTGGTGGATTTCAGCCGGGGCGACTCCCAGCATCCAGGATTCCGCGACGAGGCTCCTCTCGCTGCATCAAAACGGGCCAACTCCCCACGCTTTTAATTTTAAGCAACTCTTTCCAAGACCGATCGACTGAACTGCTGCTTCTGGATAAACCATGCGTGTGAAAATTGTTGGTGACCAGTTGTGAGCCATGCCTTTGCCGGTATCCCGGAATGATTTGGCTGATAGCCGGCGTGAGGCCCACAACGGGAATTTCAGCCTAATAAAGGTTAAGGAATCGAGTAGAACCCATTGCCTCACTGGACCATCCAATTGCGTGACGAAGGCTTGTTTTTTCAAATTTAAGTCATAAACTGTGGTTATGAAGAATGATGTCGTGCCAGTGCAAATTCGTGGGATTTTGCCTGCTCCCAGTGGTTGCGCACTCTTCGTTGGTAATGACGATAAGGTTTTTGTCATCAACGTGGAACCGGCCATGGGGCAGATCATTGGCATGTTTCTTCGCGAAACGCCCAAGGAACGCCCGCTGACACACGACTTGATTGCCAACATTTTGAAGGGCTTCAACATCTCGGTGGATCGGGTGATCATCACGGAGTTAAAGAACTCGACTTACTTTGCCCGGCTGATTCTAAATCAGCAGAATGAACTGGCCCGGAAAATTGTGGAGATTGATGCCCGTCCAAGTGATTGCATCGCGATGGCCACTGCTCAAAAACGTCCCATTTTCGTCTCCGCCCCGCTCTTCGAACAGGTCGAAGATATGACTGAAGTGCTGGATCGCATCAATGAAAATGGTGGCGAGTTGGAATAAACCGAATGCCCTCTTCAGCTGCCAAGCAGCCCGCGTCCCTGGTCCTCGTCTGTGGTGATGATGAGTTCGCCGTCAAGCAGCGCGCCAAACAGCTTTTTCAGCAATGGTCCCAGGAATTGGGCGGCATGGATCATGAGATGATCGATGCGGGTGTATCGAACAGCGGCGAGGCGCTCAAAGTCATTGCCCGACTGCGGGAAGCATTGCAAACCCTGCCATTTTTTGGCGGAGGCAAGGCGGTCTGGTTGCAGAACTGCAATTTTTTAGGAGACGAAAGGGCCGCCAGCGCACAAGCAGTTACCGAGACCCTGGGTGAACTGGCGCAGGAACTGAAGGATTTTTCCTGGGGCAATGTGCGCTTGTTGATCAGTGCCGGCAAGGTGGACAAACGCAAGGTCTTTTACAAAACCATCGATAAATTGGGTGAAGTGGAATCGTTCGCGGGGTTGTCGATCGATGACAAGGATTGGATGCAGCAGGCCGAGACGATGGCGTTGCAGACGTTACGCGGGTTAAAGAAGGAGATTTCTGATGAGGCTTTGGCGGAGCTGGTTGCCAACGTTGGGCCGAGCGCAAGGCAGTTGAATAGTGAAGCGGAAAAGCTCGCGCTTTATGTAGGCGAACGCCGTGACATTGAACTGGATGACGTGGCGGCGATTTGCACGCGGAATAAATCAGCTCGTGCATTTGCCCTGGGAGATGCCCTGGGAGATCGTGACTTGCCCAAGTTGTTACGCCGGTTGGATGAGGAACTTTGGGAGATGAAATTTGATTCGCAGAAGTCGGAGATTGGACTTTTGTACGGGTTGATCAGCAAGGTGCGGGCGATGATTCTGCTGAAGGAGATGGTGCGCGAAGGTTGGATAAAACCGGCACAGGATTATCAACGTTTTAAAGCACAGTTGGAACGGGTTCCGGTGGAAAAACTGCCTGAGGATAAGAGATTTAATCCGCTTTCGATTAATCCGTACATTCTGTTCAAGGCTTTCCCCCAGTCGCAACGTTATAGCCAGCCGGAATTAATCAGGGCAATGGATCTCCTTTTGAAGTGCAATCAACGGCTGATATCCAGCAGCCTGGATGAGGCTTTAATTTTGCAACAGACTCTGATAGAAATTGTGGGTTCAGCGAAACAACCGCTTCGAGCATAAATGACAAAGATGATAAACCTGGAAAATGATCTGGGAACAGGCCGACCGGCCTTGACTGATACAAGTGTCAATCCCATATTGGTTTGTAAAAAGCGGCTCCTGATATGAGTACACCCTCGGCCAAACTAATGGTTTTTGCGTCCGGGCAGTTAGCCTGCATCAAGATCATTGGGCGCGCGAATTTCACGTCGAGCATTGACTTCAAGACCGTGGTCAATGAACTGCTACAGAAGGGATTTTCGTGTTTCATTTTGGATCTCACGGATTGCCTGCTGATGGATAGCACCTTTCTGGGAGTGTTGGCGGGCTTTGGATTGAAAGCCACGGCGCCATCGCCAGAGGTTCCGGATGGGACGCCAAACGGCAGGGCGATTGAACTCCTCAATCCTAATACGCGCATTGCCGAACTTCTTGAAAACCTGGGTGTGATACATTTGTTCAAAGTGGTAAACGGGACTTTTGAACTACCCAAGGAGGCTTCCACACATATTCCGCCCCCGGTAAAAACAACCCGTGATGAGGTCACGCTCAACTGCCTGGAAGCGCACAAGACTTTGATGGAAATTTCTCCTGCCAATGTGCCACGCTTTAAGGATGTGGCCCAGTTTCTAACGGAAGATTTGAAGCGAAACAAAACCGGTTCGTGATCTTCAAAGCGCCACATGAGGCTGTAACATTTTTACCTGCCCTCGGCACGGTTGCCATTGAATCTGAGATCCTGGCTTCCATTGTTCTCCTTAGTATCGCGATCCTCGCTTTGCAGGCCTGGAAATTGACCGAGCGAAAGCGCAGAAATCGCGAGTTGGTCAAAAAGGTGGAGTTGTTGAATAAGAGTCGGAAATACATTCTCGATTTTCTACACGATCTGGGCGAAGCGTTCACCGAAGGAATCAATCTCGACGAGTTGCTCTACATGATTGCCAACTTTTCCGTAACCACTACCCAGGCTGCGGCTGGCGCGGTCTTTCTCTTTGATAAGGAAAAGCAATATCTTCAGGCGGAGGTTGTCATCGGTCCTTTTCCCCCTGCCCTGCCAATTCCTGAGACGGTCAAGGCGCAATCTCCGGCTTCGGAGACCAGTTTGGAACAACTTGTAAAGTCACAAAGGGTTCGCCTGCGCGAAGGAATTATTGGCGAGGTGGCCCGCAGTGGCAAGCCAGTGCTCATCCAGGATGGATTGCGGGATCCCCGCCTGGTTCAGCATGAAATCCCTGAGTTACAGACCAGGACTGCCATTTTCATCCCGCTAAAGTTTAAGGATGAAGTTCTCGGCGTGATGGCCGTGGTTAACAAGGAAAAAGCTGAAGCTGCAGATTACTTTAATGCCAACGATCTTTTTCTACTCGACTCGCTGGCGGATCATGCAGCGATCTCCCTGTATAATGCCACGCTTTACACCCTTGAAGCCCAACAAAAACAGTTGGACAGCGATTTGCGCGTGGCCAGTGAGATACAGAAAATGTTGCTCCCTGGCCATGCTCCTTCGGTGAAGAATTTCCAAATCGAGGGCTACAACCTCCCGGCGCGTCATGTGGGTGGAGATTATTACGATTTTCTTCCCCTGAACGATTCGAGGGTAGGAATCGTCATCGCCGATGTCTCCGGGAAGGCCATACCCAGCGCGCTGGTGATGACGATCTGCCGTTCTGCCATCCGCGCGCAGGCGCGATTAAGTGAATCTCCAACGGAGGTTTTGCAACATGTGCACGAGTCAGTCATACCCGATTTGCGCGAGGATATGTTTGTCACCATCCTTTACGGAATTCTGGACACAAATAATCGGACCTTTACCTTCGTGCGTGCAGGTCATGATCCTGTACTTTGGTACCACGCAAATACCGGGGTTATGGATGTGATCGCTCCAAAAGGAATGGCGGTGGGCATGGACCGGATTCATCGACTCGACGAGCGTTTGGAAGAATGCAAATTGCCGTTGCTTCCGGGAGATATAATCACCCTTTATACCGACGGCATTACTGAAGCACTGAATGGTGAAGATGAGGAATTCGGTCGTGATCGGTTGATTAACACCATCAAAAACGTCGCACACGAAAATGCGGATAAAATATTGCAGAGCATCTTTGAACGACTTCGCCAATTCACCGCAGATATCCCACCGCACGATGATCGAACATTGATTGTCATCAAGGCCGGTTAGGTCTTGGCACCGATAACCTTTCTGATTTCCGCGATCATTTGGCACTCCCAACTTCCTGGTAACTACTTTGTGGCAATCCCCGCATTCTGCTCATGGCTGGTTGTGAAACTATTCCAAAGGGATATGAAACGAGCCTGGTTGTAGGCACTGTGATCCCCATTCCTTGCCCGCCTGCCTGACGTTTACTTTGATGAGGGCGGAATGGCCCCCACCGAAGTCGGATCAAGCAGGAATGCCTCAAGATTTTTGACCAACTCAATCAACCTGGCATGTTGCAAAGTTTTGGCATAAAACGCATCCGCACCCAGGCTTCGCACCCTCTGGATATCGCCCGCTATGGATGCACCCGAAAGCACAACCGCCTTCAATGAGGAAAAATTTTGTTTTTGGAGCCACTCCAAAACCTGGAAGCCATCCAGTCGGGGCATTTTCAGGTCAATTAAAACCAAGTCTGGGAAGGGCCAAAGTTGACGATCGGAATAAGTTCCCGTCCCCCCCAGGTAGGCAACAGCCTCCTCACCGTCGCGCACCGAACCGACCACCTGAAAGCGCGTCGATTCACGAAGCGCACGCTCCATGAAAAAGCTGTCTTCTTCAGAGTCATCTGCAATCAGGACAGAATACTTTTTAATGACTTTTAAAGACACGGCAGGGCTTTTAATTGTGTTTAACCGTAAGGATTTATGGTTTTGAGGTTCCACTCATCCAGGGATTCCTTTGGAAGCTCACTCAGAAAGCGCGATGGCTGCTGCATGGCATCGCCACTGCCGCCGGGCATCATCCGGATCAGTGGATAACTAAGGTAGAGTTCATTACGGGCGCGCGTGATTGCCACGTACAAAAGGCGACGTTCTTCTTCCTCGCCTTCAGCCGTGTCCAATGAACGGGCAGATGGAAATAATCCATCACAAAGCATGATAATAAAAACCACGTCAAATTCCAATCCCTTGGCTTGGTGGATGGTGGAGAGTTTCACCTGTTCATTGTCATTGTTTGCAGGTTCGTCAGTTTCCGCTTCGAGGTTTGAAAGCAATGCCAGTTGGGCCAGAAACTCTTCAGTGGTGGAAAATTGCTGTGCAAAGAGCGCCAACTGCTCGATATCATCGAGACGGTTCCGGTAATTGGCATAATTTTCCTGCAAATGCTCGTCGTAACCCGCTTCCACTATCAGACGGATCATCTTATCAGTTTTCCCACGCACTGGTTCAGTCTCCAATTGTGAGATTGTGGCTACAAATTGTGCCCAGGCCACCGCTGTCTTCTTGGGCACCGCAGAAGCGCTGGCTTGTAGCGCAGTCGCAACGGGATTCCGATCAGCTTTCGTACTTGTCTCGCTGGGAAGCAAAGTGTCCCTGGCATCCGCCTGCAGATTTTCCGGAATTACTTTGAATGCGGACTGGAACCTGGCCCAGAGTTTATCAGCTCCTTTTCCTCCCACTCCGGGCAAAAGTTGCACGAGTCTCTTGAATGCCAATTCGTCACGCGGATTATTCACCAGCTTAATATACGCCGCTACGTCCTTGATGTGGGCCTGCTCAAAAAACCGGATGCCGCTGGTGATGCTAAAAGGAATATTGCGACGCGTAAGTTCCAGTTGGAGTTCAAGTGCGTGAAAATGCGAACGGTATAATACCGCCATTTGATTCATATTCACGCCTTCCTCGCGCAGTTCCAACATGCGTTGCGCTACAAAAGAGGCTTGTTCTGAAGCGGTCATGCACGGAACCAGAACGGGCTTTAATCCGGACTTGCGGGCCGGCGTGAGCTGCTTTTCAAATTGCTTCACATTCGCGGAAATGGCCGCGTTGGCCAGGTTAAGAATTTCCGGCGTGCTGCGATAATTGGTTTCGATCTTATAAACCCTGGCCTCGGAATAGCGCTCGGGAAACTTGATAATATTCTGAAAATTTGCCCCTCGCCAGGCATAGATACTCTGGGCGTCATCCCCAACCACCATCACGTTATGGTGACGCGCCGCGAGGAGATCAATAAGCTCGCTTTGCAGCGCATTTGTGTCCTGATACTCATCCACCAGGATAAATTGAAAGCGGCGCTGGTAATGTTCACGAACTTCCGGATGTTCCTTCAAAAGCTTCAGCCACAGCTCAAGCAAGTCATCAAAATCCATCGCGTTTGTGGATTTCTTCCGTAAAATATAACGTTCCTTTATATCGGCAATCTGCGGTGCCAGATTTTCGAAATAATCGTATTCTTGTGCGAGAACCTCAGGAATGGAGCGCTGCGTATTGAGTCCTAATGAGAAAATGTCGGCCAATACATCGGCCTTCGGAAAACGGGTGGCCTTGACGTCGATTTCTGCCTCGGCAACACAAGCATCAACCAAATCCTTCGCATCTTCGCGATCCATGATGCTAAAATCGCGCTGGTACCCAAGTAAAGGAGCGTGCTGGCGAAGAATGCGATTCCCAATGGAGTGGAAAGTCCCTCCCCACAACGAAGGTAAATCCTGGCCCAGGAGATCCGATACACGGCGCATCATTTCGCGCGCCGCCTTGTTCGTGAAGGTCAGGAGAAGGATTCGATCTGCCGGAATCCCCTGCTCCAGTAAAAAACCAACTCTAAACGTTAGAGTCCTCGTCTTTCCCGAACCCGCTCCGGCAATGACAAGGGATGGCCCCGGCGGAGCCGTCACGGCGGCATGTTGCTGTTCGTTCAACTCCCGTGCATAGTCAACATGCAGTTCAACAGGCGCATTAAATGGGTGCAGCACATATTCGCGCGACATAAGAACAAGTTAAGGCATGTGGAAAAAGTAAAAAGCGAAAAAGGATTAAATCACCCGGAAGCAGGAATTAATGAACAGATTCCCTATATTCTTTCAGACGTGTTTTCAGACGCACCATGTTGGCTTCAATTTTCTCCAGATAATAATTCGTCCCGGCGGGATAAGGATGGTTGAGAAAACGAAATACGGCTTCAAAATCAGTGTTTAACCTCGGCTGCACATATTTCCCCCAAAAAACTGGAGTCTTTTGCATCAAATCTTCGGCACTGCAGAACGTTCCCACCATCACGGAGCGTCCGGCACTGAACACGGTCGCTTCGGCAAACTCAGTGTACAGAACAGGCAATTTATCCACATAGTCTTCGGCGGCCATTTGCCCCAGCAAATCGGCGGTTCCTAATGCCAGACCAATGAGTTTTTCTGCTTCGCTCTGAAAGGGAATCTGGCCGATGACAGCATTGATACCTGTGCAACTAATCATGTGCTTGACCGCTTTGATCTCTTCCGGCGCAAAGCCTTTCTTTTGCTCCAAAAAAAGTTCGACCAAAGCCATACTCCGGTCCACATGCGTGGCCGTATATTTTGCTCCTGTGCCGTCGTTATCCCCCTGCTTTTTTAGATATCCAGTATCGTGAAAGAGAATGCCGATAAGCCCCAATTGCAGCATTCTTTCCGTGATGGCTGGATGGATGCCCGCCTTAAAATGACCGTTTAACAACCTTGCAAAGCAAAGGGTTCCCTGCAAAGTATGCTCAAAATCGTGGTAACAGGCATCAATCGGCTGGTATCCCGCAATTCGACCGGCGAAACAATCGCTCGCCCAATTAAATACTTGAGGAACAAACAACGCGTCCCCTTGGGGAAACATTGTTAGATAGGCGGATTGAACTTCAGCCTCTACCGCTGTCGCATCTTTGGTCACGACGGGAGGATACATTATTAAAAGGAAAATACTTCAAATTCTATCAACATGCACGCCTTTTCTGCGGTTGCAACCACTCTGGAACTGCTCGCCCGTTAGTCCGGGAAAAATGGAATCACAAATCTGGTGTATTCTTTCCAATTTCAAGTTTTGATGTTAATTATAGGCTTTGAAAATGTCACATCGATCTGCTCCATACTCCAGGAAGGACCCAACCTTCAGCGCGAAGTCCCGCTCCACCTGGGAGGTTGTTCGACGCGTATCCGTATACCTGAAGCCGTATAAGCTCATGGCTTTTGCCACCATGGCTTTTGCCTTGCTCTCTACCGGATTTAGCCTGGCGTTTCCCAAACTCGCGCACTTGATTATCGACGATGTGATCCTCAGTAAAAACGCGGCGCATCTTACAAGGTACGGTATTGGATTAATTGGAGCCTTTCTGTTCCGCGATCTTTTTAATAGCCTGCGTATTCGAATCAACAACATCTTTGAACAAAATGTGATCTTCGACATGCGACGGGCAGTCTACGCACGTCTGCAGCGCCTGCCAGTTGGATATTTCGACCAACGTTCCTCGGGCGATCTCATGACACGGGTGTTGGAAGATGTGAATTCAGTCGAACGGGTGCTGATTGACGGGACAGAGCAAGGCACAGTCGCAATTCTTAGCATCATCGTAGTACTGGTTATCCTATTCTGGACGAATCCGCTATTGGCGGCAGTGGCCTTGATTCCCATTCCCCTGTTGGCAGGTGGCGCACTCTGGTACACGCTCACGGCGCATCGCCGTTACCGTCTCCAACGCGAATCGGCGAGCGCCATGAACGCTCTCCTGATGGACAATTTGCAGGGTGTGCGACAGATAAAAGCCTTTGGCCACGAAAATCATGAGGACTCACGCTTCGCCAACCGTGCCGACGATTTGCGCAAGGGAAGTCTTGCTGTAATGCGCGTGTGGGCCTGGTACTCACCGGCCATGACCTTCGCAGCATCTCTTGGCGTAAGCCTTGTTCTCTGGCTCGGAGGACGGCAGGTTTTAGACGGCAAACTCTTGCCAGGCCAGCTGGTCGAATTTTTATTATACCTCTCGTTCTTCTACGAACCCATACGCCAATTGCATGCTTTAAACCAGATGTTGCAAGCCGCGCGGGCGGGCGGTGAACGTGTGTTTGATATTTTGGATGCATCGGTGGAACGAGCCGATAGCCAATCTCGAAAGGAACTCCACATTCCCGTCCGTGGTGAGGTGGTATATACCAATGTGAGTTTTGGCTATTCAAATGCGAAACCAGTACTTCATAACGTCTCTCTGCACGCTCGGGCGGGAGAGATGATCGCCCTGGTAGGACCGACCGGCGCGGGTAAATCAACTTTGGTGAATCTATTACCGGCCTTCTACGAGATTACCTCAGGTAATATCACCATCGATGGTCAGAACATCGGTGGCACCGAGCTGGAATCATTGCGTAAACATATCAGCGTCGTGAGTCAGGAGGCTTTTCTCTTTAACGGCACTATTCGCGAAAACATTTTATACGGCAAACTGAATGCCACGGAGGAGGAAATGATCGGCGCAGCCAAAGCAGCCAATTGTCACGATTTCATCTGCAGGCTGCCGGAGGGATATGACTCGCGCGTCGGAGAGCGCGGAGTTAAGTTGAGTGTAGGTGAGAAACAGCGTGTCAGCATCGCCCGTGCCCTGCTGAAGAATGCGCCAATTCTGATCCTCGACGAGGCAACTGCCAGCGTCGATACGGGAACGGAAAAGCTGATTCAGGAAGCTTTGGAGCGGCTAATGAGAAATCGAACCAGCTTCGTGATTGCTCATCGCCTCAGCACTATTCGCAAAGCCAATCAAATTCTGGTCATGCAACATGGTGAAATTATCGAACGCGGCACGCATGATGGGCTCCTGGCGACCGGTGGCTTGTATGCCAGGCTTGCGCGGATACAAAACACAACTTTCATCGAAGACAGTTTTGAAAAATTGACAGCGGTGGAATAGGAAAAAAATTGGTATCATGAATGACTTAGGAAAACTTCTCGTGGTCATTGGTTTGCTGCTTGCCACGGTGGGTGTCTTGCTTTGGACGGGTATTGGCAGAAGCTGGCTGGGACGCCTGCCAGGGGATATCCATTATACGCGGGGAAACTTTAGCATTTACTTTCCGATAGTTAGCTGTGTGATTTTAAGCCTGGTCCTGACGTTACTGATGTGGCTGTTTAGAAGATGAATTACAGCTTCTTCATCTCGCTTTTCAGCAGCGCAAAATCTTCCTTGATCTTCTCTGCAAGTTCCTCCCGGTAAAAGCGTACCGCCGGGTGATAAGTAACCAAAAATTTACGTCCCTCATGTTCAACGATGCCACATCGAGCCTCTTCAACTGTCTTCTTTCCCAACATTTTTTTCACCGCCACACCACCCAACAGCACAATGATCCTGGGATTAATCAATTCGATCTGACGGTAAAGATAGAGAGACGTGCACGTCTCAATCTCCCCGGTTTTGGGCGTGCGATTCGATGGTGGACGACACTTGCAAATGTTCGTGATGAAAAAATCGGAACGATCAAATTCGCTTCCCTCCAATACATGATCAAGAAATTTACCGGAACTACCCACAAACGGCCGTCCAGTCAAATCTTCATTACGACCTGGAGCTTCACCAATTATCATTACTTTTGAATTGAATTTGCCCTCTCCCGGCACGGCCAAAGTCCTGGATTTGTACAAGGGACAGGCCGTGCAGACACGAATTTTCGAATCCAGGGATTCCAACTCCTTGACGACCTTTGACTTTGCAGGGCCGGGAGCTGATTGAATCACCGATCTGCTCTCCATAGCTGCTTTTTCCAGACCTCTTTTACGATTGGTGCCTGTGAGGACTTTAGCTTTCACAATAAACCTCTTTTACAAGTTTCCCTCGCTTTTCGCTTCGCCGCAAACGTTTCCATATGGGGATTAACACCGTTAATTGCATTTCCACTTGCCAAACCGGTCAGGCGTTTTTAGATTCAACCCATGGGCGAAACGCAGTTAGAACAGTACATTCCAGTCTTGATCCTGCTTGTAGTGGCAGTCGGGCTATCCGGGACAATCCTCGTCAGTTCGGTCTTGTTCGGAAAGCTTGGGCGGCGCAGTCGCATCAAGGATACTGCTTACGAATGCGGCATGCTTCCGATTGGCGAAGGTAACACCCGTCTTTCAGTTAAGTTTTACCTTGTGGCCATGTTATTCATCCTATTCGATATCGAAGTAGTTTTCCTTTATCCTTGGGCGGTGGTTTATAAAGAAATGCTGGCAAAAAATGCCAATCTGATTTTTGGCTCGATGCTGACTTTCCTCGGTATTCTTTTTGTAGGTTACATCTACGCATTGAAAAAGCGGGCTTTCGACTGGAAGACCAGTTAATCTGGAAACCCGGTTCGCCCGGTTCGGATTGGCGTAGAAGTTCGAATCTAACTGACCTCGGAACGGTTAATCTCACACATCTTTTATGCCTTCAGCTATCAAATTTGGCACCTCCGGATGGCGCGGTCTGATTGCGCGCGACTTCACTTTTGACAATGTACGCCTCGCTACTCAAGGCATAGCCCAATACCTTAAAGCGGAACTTGCCAACCCACAGTCGCCTATTCACGGCCGGAAACCGGTAATTATTATTGGTTACGACACCCGTTTTTTGGGAAGGGAATTTTCATTAGCGGCAGCCGAGGTTTTGGCCAGCAATGGATTGATTCCTCTCCTGTGCAATCGAGACACCCCTACCCCAGTCATTGCTCATACCATTCGTGCGCGGAAGGCAATCGGTGGAATCAATATGACTGCCAGCCACAATCCGGCAGAGTATCAAGGTCTTAAGTTTTCCACTTACAATGGCGCGCCAGCGACACCTGAAGTCACCAGACAGGTGGAAGCACATATCGAGCAACTGACCGGGCAAAAGTGGAATTTTAAAGGTGCAGTGGTTGGGACCTACGAGTGTAAAACAATTGATCCGCAACCGGATTATTTCAAACAACTGCGGAAGCTTGTCGATTTCGCCACCATCAAAAAGGCAAAGCTAAAGATTGCCGTCGAGTTGATGTATGGAACCGGTCGCGGATATCTGGATACACTGCTCGCTGAGACTGGCGCCAAAATTACTGTTTTCCACAACGAATTGAACCCTCTCTTCGGCGGACACCATCCTGAACCGAATGCGGAAGGAATGCATGAAGTGAGTCTGCTGGTTCGTAGCGGAAAAGCACAACTTGGCCTGGGGTTGGATGGAGATGCAGATCGCTTTGGCATCGTGGACAAGGATGGCACGTGGCTGACACCCAATCAGATTCTGGCACTTGCTCTTTACCACTTAAAAAAGAACCGGCACTGGACAGGAGCAGTGGTCCGCACGGTGCCTACCAGTCATCAGGTGGATGCAGTCGCTACAATGCTGGGCGTCAAACTGCACGAGACACCGGTTGGCTTTAAATATATTGGCGCGCTCATGGAGAGTGAACCCGTTATTGTAGGCGGTGAAGAATCTGGAGGTTTGAGTGTGAAGGGTCATGTTCCGGAGAAGGACGGCATCCTCGCCTGCCTGCTCATGGCGGAACTGGTTGCGACCGAGAAAAAATCACTTGGAGCCATTCTGAAGCAGATTGAAAAGACCACCGGTGAATTTCACACGGATCGTATCAATGTCGCCATCCCTGCGGAAAAGAAGGAAGCTTTGCTAAAGAAATTAGGTTCCGGTCTGGAAACGATTGGACCATTCAAGGTGGAAAAGTTCATTACTACCGATGGATTTAAGTTTCTGCTGCCCAAGGGCGAGTGGGTCGCCTTCCGCGCTAGTGGAACTGAACCGCTTATTCGCTGTTACATTGAAGCCAAATCCAAACCTCAGTTGAAGAAGTTGCGTAGCGCCTGCCAGAAATTACTGGCTTCCTAAATGTGACAAACCATCAACTGAAGCGAGCCAACCTCTGTTCGAGTGCGGATAGGTTGGAGGCTTTAGGCACAATGTTTGGAAAATCGGCTAATATCTGTTCGTAAGTTGGAACAGTTCCCCATGCGGTTACCGTAAAGGATTCCAGGAGCTGTTTGGTTTCCAAACCGAGTTCGCGCTGTCGTTTTTCCATTCGCTTGCGTAAAGTTGCCGTCCATTCGTCGAATGATTTTGGCGTCGCCATGTCGTGTCGCCCCACCCAGGGAAGCTATTCACTGATTTGTGATTGATGGCACCACGTTCACACGTCCCTTCCCTGCTTTTCATATTGCTGTAAATCACAAACGACCGGCTCTGCTTAAATAATAGAGCGCAAAACCAAACCCTACGGCGAGGAGGATTCCCGCCAATAGAGCACAAATAAAAATTCGATATGGACGTTTTGAATCGTACGCTTCCGCTTTAGGTGAGAAAATGTTTCGTATATTACTTCCTCTATTTGCATTTTTTTTCATCGGCGCTTGTTTGGCTGCGGTTGAGGTATCCGAAAATTGATCTGAACGGCGGGATTAAGAATTGAAACCAGGAAGCGGTGCCCCGAGGCTGGCAAAAGGTGATGGCCCGTTTAGCCTGGGCAAAGGGAAATTCGATAGACAGGTGGACCGATCGATTGAACCTTGCTTTTTGAAGGCAGGGATTTGATTAGAATAACTCATTTACTGAATAACCCATACTTGCCAATTATTTATTTTCGAGTAACTTTATTTTGGTTCCTCATTGAGGGATGTTAGTGGGGGGCGGCTCTATCCGGGGTCCGCCCCTTTCGTTGCTCTCAAAACTTTGTCAGCAAATTGTCTGATGAACGGCCTTTTATGTGGAATCAGAATCATTTCGCCAGTCTGCCATGATTCGCAACGAAACTGATTCCCGATCAACTAAATTATTTCCTTATCCTGCTTCGACGTGATTTTCTTCTTTTATGAGCATCAATAATTAAAAAGAGGAACACGAGTATCCCTAAAATCACCAGCACCATCACAACCGGAGAGTTATGCCAGGCTTCCTGCAAAGATTTATACAACAACTTAAAATCCATCTGCTCTCCTCGCTACAACTGACTATAATTTAATCCCCCATATAATCCTAGGGCTCAAACCGCATTTTAAACTCGAAGGTCAGAAGGCGGGAAGCATACATGGAGAGTTGAGTAAGTTATTTGGAACCTTTTAAGGTTTTAAAATGGCGGAGAGAGAGGGATTCGAACCCTCGGAAGGATTACTCCTTCACAGGTTTAGCAAACCTGCGCTTTAGGCCACTCAGCCATCTCTCCGAACCCCACTAATCAACAGTGGAAATACAAATGACTCAAGACAAATTTCCTGCAAACGCAATACTTTTATACCCCATCGGCCAGCTTATGCAAGTCCATCAGCCTGGCTTGGATAAGGCAGAACGGAATCACCCAAGCCAAATTTTCTCGTTACACGAGGAACAACCTTCCCACATGATTATTTCAAAATGCCCGAACTATCTCGCTTTAAAAGTGCTTGCCTGCCTGCCGGTTGTCATTACGGCTCAATAATTGGATTCCTAAACGCATTTAGGAGATCGCTGCCGAAGGAAGGATTGGTGCCTGACCACTTGGTTGCGAAGGACTTAATCCTGCAGGCGGTGTTGGGGGAGTAAAACGATGCATCGCCACATTTCGGAATTCACTCTCCAATCTTTTTTTGGCGGTGACGCCAAAGATCACATCAACCAAGATCCCGAGAACGAACCATGATCCGATAAGAAACTTCGGATCTGATAGCGTGGAGTTATACGCCGCCTGCCCGATTGTAACCAAAAGCATCATTCCCGACCATAGAATCCATGGCAACACCATGGTCTTTGTTACTGTTATGCTCGTGGCACGATTCGAGTTCCTGGCCGTAAGTCCTCCCCACATGGCAATCCATCCCATGGCGATCAAATCAGCCACCAACATGCAAATACCAGCGACCCACATCAGAATATAAGCTCCTCCGACTTCCCCTTTGGGCGCCAGCATGAAAATAATTTCAATGAGCACCAGCAGAACCACCGGGCCAAGAAACTGTCGGCGCAAAGCCAGCCACTGCCCTTTTAGGATATCAGAAACGCTCAGCGGGGTTGACAGCAACCATTCCAAAGCGCCACTTTTTCTATCCTCCCCCAGTCGCCTTCCAGCTTCCGAAGCCAGCCACACTTTGATAACAGTATTCAACAACAACGCGGTAACAACGTAAATCACCTCATTAAACCAGTCATTGCGGAATTCGATGCATCCCCATGCCCAAAGACACGCCACTGCTCCAAACACCAGCCATACGTGCGCCGGTTTGGAACGTGCTCTACCCGCCAGCCAGAAAAATGCGTTCACATCCAAAAGTTTCTTACGAAATGCCTGACGCTCGGTGGTATCTCCATAACTCCACCGGTGCCAGCGATCCCGCCACATCGCCAAGCGGCTCCCCGTCGGTTTATCCTGCCAGGAACGCGGAACTATTGCCGAGGCGGCCAGCAGAAATATCCAGGACAGCCCGTGCATGATTCCAACCGACCACCAAAAGGGCTTCGCTGTCCGGGCAAAGTTTTGATCAAACACCAAATAGAACGCATTAAAAGGACAAGGAAGCAGGAAAATTGACTCCCATTTCGGCGAGCGGCTGATCCATGGCACCCAGGCAGCCAAGGCTGGCAACATGGCAGCAAAAAAAAGTATGATGATAAACGTCCCTGCCATCGCTTTGCGGGGACTCTGACTCAGTGACGAAACCACGATGCCGATCGAAAGTGAAAACAAAAAAGTAACCAACAAAACCAGCGTCATTCGCCAAAACTCACCATTAGTAATCCCACCCATCAACAACGGGATGGCAAGCACCGGGAAAATTGCCATCAGCCCGTAAAATCCATTTAGTGATGTGGCAAACAATTTACCCAAAATAACATCGTAACCCTTCAAGTCGGTCAAAAAGAGCAAACCCAGCGTGCCTTCTCGTTTTTCTTCGCTTAGGCAGTCCGCGGTGGAACGCACTCCGGCCACCAGGCAGTAAAGAAAAGACAGGACCGAAAGAGTTTGAAATAAGTTTTGCCCGAATTCTTTGGGCGGCTTGACCTGATTGATCAAATAAACGATTCCTCCGGTCGCAATCGCTGCCAGCGCGATGGCACAACGTATCCAATACGTAGCCCGGCGTCGCGAAGCCACTCGCAGTTCACGTCCAACGATCGGTAGAAAGGTCATCTTTTTATAGCGATTCCAGGTTCAGTTTCACTTTATTTGGATTTTCAAGCCAGTGATTTTTCAAAAGCAAAATTGCGACTCACGAGATTACGATGCAGCTTCCGCGCCAACATAATCGCCGCCAAAATTTGCCAAAGTGTAATAAAGCCTCTCGAGTACACCACCACATATATCAATCCCTCAAACAGATCGGTTACGTCTGTTATGCTCCCCATCCCATATCCTGACCCGCCCAACAATAGGGAAACACCGAAGCCCAGGCCGGACTGCAATCCTGCGGGGATAATCAAACCAACAAAGAGTGTAAAAAGAAAAGCACTGACGAAATTGCTCTTTCCGAGTGAATAGTAAAGGCCGATTACGGGCAGCGTGAAGAATGCCACTCCAAAGAACAGGACATAACTAAAGTCAATCCTATGATCGAGCAGCGAACCAAAATACATCCAAAGCACCATGAGTACCACCAGGGCAGGCAGAAATTGACTCCACAAACCACGTAAACGCCCGCCAATTATTTGTTGTACAGTAACTGGAGAAACCAATAATAATTCCAACACACCTGTTTCCCGCTCGCGACGAAAGCTGCTGGCGGCACTCACACTGATACCCATGATCAGTAGCCACGCCATTAGCTGCTGCATTATCTGCAGGCCGCGATACAAACCTCCGGGCACGGCCATGCTGTAGAGGGAAATCATGATCGAAAACCATCCCCAGGTAACCAACCTTCCAGACCAGGTCCGCTGCTCCAACCACCCAATCGGGTTCTTATTCAGCTTGCGCCTCATCCAGCGTTGAAGAAACGTCACACCCAACACGGGTGTAAAAAATGTTTTTTCCACCCAAACCTGTTCCTTTGATGGCGGTTTATCCTGCCATCCTCGCCGCAGAGGCCAGCCAGCAATTTTGATGCTCAGCAATAACGCAAGGAATGAAATAACGGTTACCACAACCTCGGCTATCAACCAGTTGATCCGTTGAGGCGTAGCGATGGACGCCAACTGATGTCCCCAGGCGCCATCAAAATCCAAGGCATCATAAATTCCGAGCGCCAGATAGTTCGGGGATGAACCGGTGAAATTGGCCCAGCTAAAAACCTTTCCACCCAGCGCCGCGAAAACTCCTTGTCCGTGGAGATATCCAAAAAAAATGAAAAAGCACATGCCGAAAGCGTAGGCCAACAGCAAACAACGCAGCCAGGCTTTGCCTGTCGAAGTCGCCAGAATTCCTGCCGCCATCGCCCAGCACAAGGAACTGAAGTTTACCAATCCACAAATCACTGCCTCCTCCCAGCTCACACCGCCCAGCAGAAAAGGGATGGTCATGACTGGAATCACCGCCACCCACAAGCTGAACGCTCTCAAGCCATGCACCAGTCCTTTTGCAAGAACGATGTCTCGCGCCTTCAATGGAGTTAAAAAAAGCAACCCCAACGTGCCCTCACGCTTTTCCTTGCTGATGCTATCAGCCGCCAGCGGAGGGACCATGATCCATATCGAAAAGAAAAGGGTCAGATTGATATACCCAAAAAGTTTTCCACCAAGTTGTGGGGAGAACCCATTGTTCACCGCAAAAATAAAGCATACCAGTAGCAGGATCATTACCCCGATCACGCGCAGGAGATAAGTGAATGAATGCCGCGCCTGCGTCCTCATTTCACGTGCTATGACCGGTAGGGCGTTCATGCGCTCAACTTAACTCCAGTTGAAGGAGCCAACTACATCACTTCGAAAAAAAATCGCCAGACTTTATGTGAGCCTTTCAAACTACTGTGTTTCGCCGCGAGTCACCCGCAGGAAGACTTCTTCGAGACCAAGCTCATCTTCCTGAAGTCCCGTTAATTTTAATCCCCCACGCACCAGGGTGTCCGCCACAAATCCATGGTCTACATCATGATTGACCATCGTCACCTTGATTCGACCATCTACGGCAAGAGCTTCAGCCACCTCGCTGTGCCCCTTCAGCAATTCTATCGCCTTGCTATTATCCGATGCCACCTTCACCCAGACCACCAACCCCGCCGACATCTGGTCCCTGACTCCCTGCACAGGTCCGGCATAGATTAACTTGCCTCGTTCAATAATCGCCACGCGGTTACAAAGCGTCTGCAACTCGCTCAAAATGTGGGATGAAATGATGATTGTTTTTCCCAACCGCTGGAGTTCCTGCAAAATGGCCATCATTTCAATGCGCGCCCGTGGATCCAGACCGCTCGCCGGTTCGTCCAACAACAGCACCTGCGGATCGTGAATCAACACGCGCGCCAGTCCCAGGCGCTGCTGCATGCCACGACTCAAAGCGCCAATCAGTGCTCCTTTCTTCTCGCTCAACCCCACGAGTTCAAGCACGTCATTCACCGTCTTCTCACGTTGCGCGCTCGGTATTTTGTAACACGCGCCGAAGAAGTCCAAATACTCCGTCACTTCCATGTCTTTATAGACACCAAAGAAGTCCGGCATATATCCAATCACATGCCGCACGGCGTCGGCATCCTTTACCACATCATGCCCCAGCACCTTCGCCTGTCCTGCGGAAGGAGCCAGGAAGGTTGCCAAAATACGCAGTGTCGTCGTCTTGCCGGCACCGTTCGATCCGATAAACCCGAACAAATCACCTCGGTTCACCGTTAGATCGAGTGAGTTTAAAGCCACCATCGACCCGTAGGTGCGTGAGAGTCCAACCGTATGAACAGCTGGAATAGGGGGAACAGATTCAGAATTCATATTCAAATCAAAGCGATGATGGTTGCGAATTAAGCGGTGCAGTCATGCGCCAAAGCGTATTCTTGTGGCTGCGACGCGTCGGGAACTGGTTCATAGGTTTGATGGGCGCAGAGTCCGATTCCCAGGCCAGCAGAATGGCATTGTCATGCTCAGCCACCGGTGACAGATCCATCCCAGGAGGCGTTACCAGTTCGCGCTGGCCCTGTGTCTGAGCCAGATACGAAAGAAAGGAAATCGCCACGCAACTGTTGGGAAGATCATTGATCTGACTCTGCCCGCCCATTCCAAATGCCTGGTGACGTCCACCCACCGCGGATTGAAAGCCCGATCCGTGTTGCCACACAAAATCCTTCAAACCCATTCCGTCATTTTTTGAAAGACGAAACGTCTTTGGCTTTTCCGCCGGTATCTCCTTTAAATCCAGAATCTTTCCACTCACTACCAGGTGAACTTCCGTCAGCGGTTGATCCAGATGGTTTTCCACTGTCACCACCCAGTCATTCCCTTCCGAGGTGATGGTGAAATTGATTGGCAATGCGGCCGATTGCCACCAATCGCTGACATATAATTGGCTGGTCCAAACCGGCACAAAGATTTCCGCAAGAAAATTGTCCCCGTTCTGAACAATGTCCGCCTGTTCCGAGTCATGTGATCCCCCGCCCCAACTCCCAACATACTCACCTCTGAAGGTTGAAAAATGTTGCTGGTTTTCAATTTTGTATTTCGCGTTCACTGGGGAGTAGATCGAGGCATACGTCCGACCGCGCAACTCAGCCTGCTTGCCATTCATCAGCACGTCCACCAAATGCAATTCATTCCATTCTGTTTCACCAGCGCGCAACTTGTAGCCGATAAAATAAATCAGCAATGAAAACAAAACCACATAACAAGGAAACGTGATCCAGGTCAGCATTGGTCGTTTGAGACGCTTCAACCAAATCTGATCCAACGGTCCAATCACCAACAGATAAACCAGGAGCAACACCAACAGCCATCCCACAGGTAATTTGCGCACCTGTTTGCTGTCAATCATCGCCCCAAAAACTCCATCCACACTCCAGCCGCCATGCGAGTAGTTGTAGTTGTTGTTGTTCTCTGTCGCATAAACATTCGCGGGCACTTCAGCCATTTTCGCCCAGAACGCCGGCAGATTCTTCCACGAGCGCATCGGTTCCCGCTCGGGGCTTGCCAGCAAGGCGGTCACTCTTCCACGTCCTTGATGTGACGTAACAATCAATGGCGTGCTTTCAGCAGAGAGCACAACCTCGCTGGTATTCCTGACCTTGCCGGAAACTACCTGCAACGGCGCGGCCTCGAAGGTCCGGTCACCGGCTAAATCCGAGAATGGATTGGAGGTATTATTTCTGTTCTTTCGCTGCACACCGCCCAATCCCGCCCGAATCCAATCTTGCAACTCCGCATGGCTCGGCACGGTCTTCATGTCCGACACATCGCAAGGCATGATCTTCTTCAGCCAAGGTGTTCCATTCACATCCGCAATTTGTTCCACCCCCACGATCAAATGTCCGCCCAAGTTCAACCAGGCAAGCAGCGCATCAACCTGGTTGACGGTCAATTCAATGGCTTTCTCGGAGTTAAGATAAAAGCAATCCATTCCCTCCAGCGTCAACGGATTATCGGGCAGAATTGAAGTTTGCAGCCGGGCCGAGGCCGGTTGGATTTCCAGCGTGCTGGCGGAAGAACCTTGTCTGATTATCGGCATTCCACTCGCTGTCCGCGGAAGAGCCCCCATGATGGTCGTTCCAGCTGCGACCTGCTTTTTGGACCGGACTGACGTTTGCTGCGCCTGAACCTTCCCACGCTGATCCAGCAGGCGAACATCCCAAACCGCCTGGTTCACATAACGCGTGGTGGAAAACACGGGAATTACCAACCGCTTCAACGTTCCTGTCGGCAACTCCACTGTTACACTGCGGTTTTGATCCTGATTGATATTCCCGGAAGGTACAATCTCAATTGTTCCCGTAAACGAAGGACCATCATTCTTTACCTCGCACACCACAGGAAACCAACTCGCCTCCGGCACCACCCCTTCATAGCCCAAAAACACATCAAACTGCAATGCCGCGCGGGCAGACAGCGTCAGGAAAATGATTAGCAAAATACCCAGCCAGCGAATTGGATGGGCCCCAGCCCTCCTTCGGGCAGGTGGATTATCAAACATCCTTGTTCTCACCATGATATTAAACATGCTGCGTTCGAGATGGTTGCTGTATAGCAGACCGTTTCTGATTAGCAATGTTCAATTGCAACCTTTAGAACTTTTGGTTCCCGGCCTCTTTCCCCATTTGTCTGACTCCCTTCATTCGTTCCCAATTTTTTTTAACCGACCATTGGCGACTATTACCGACCACCACCGACCGAATTCTCAGCTTCATGGCCGAAAACTGAATTTTGAACCGAACCACCATGTTGCAGCGTTTCCATTCTGGCTCCTGACTTCTGAATCCTGTCCTGAAAATTTTTTAACCTTCCGATACCTTCCGATACCGACCGATACCGACCGATACCGACCGATACCGACCGATACCGACCGAGCCCACCG